>JBDTMQ010000031.1:0-6512 GCA_039934155.1 Acidobacteriota bacterium
GTGGATCTACCCGATCAAACCGGCGATGAAGCTGGTCATCGACACGTTCGAATACTGTACTCAGCACGTTCCGAAATACAATCCGATCTCGATCAGCGGCTATCATATTCGCGAGGCTGGTGCGACCGCGTTGCAGGAACTCGCCTTTACCTTGCGCGACGGCGTTGAATACGTTCAGTACGGCGTCGACCGCGGTCTCGTTCTTGACGAATTCGTCCCCAGACTCTCGTTCTTCTTCAACGCGCACAACGACTTTTTCGAAGAGATCGCCAAATATCGCGCCGCCCGCGTCGTCTGGGCCGAGACGATGAAAGAACGCTTCGGCGCAAAAAATCCGCGGACGATGCAGCTCCGTTTTCATACTCAAACGGCCGGCGTCTCGCTAACAGTTCAGCAGCCCTTGAATAACATCGCCCGTGTCGCTATCCAGGCGCTTGCCGGCGTGCTCGGTGGCACGCAATCCCTGCACACCGATTCTTACGACGAGGCACTCGCACTTCCGACCGATCAGGCGGCGTTGATCGCACTTCGAACTCAGCAGATCATTGCCGAGGAAACCGGCGTCGTGAACACTATCGATCCGCTAGGCGGCAGTTATTATGTCGAATCGCTGACGCAAAAAATGATCGATGGCTGCCTCGATTATTTTGACAAGATCGATGGGTTTGGCGGCATGGTCGAAGCGGTGGAGGCCGGTTTTCCGCAGCGTGAGATCCAGGAATCGGCCTATCAGTATCAAAAAGGCGTCGAACGCGGAGAGCAGTCGATCGTCGGTGTTAACAAATACGCGATGGATAATGAAATACACAAGACCGACATACTGCAGATCGACGAGGGCGTTCGCGATCACCAGTTGAAGCGCCTCGCTCACGTCAAAGCGACCCGCGACAACGGCGCCGTCGCCAACTCGCTCGACAAATTAAAATTCGCTGCGCGTGACGGAGTAAATACGATGCCGGCCATCATCGAGGCCGTCGCCGCCTACGCCACCGTCGAAGAAATATGCGTCGCCCTCCGCGATGTTTACGGAATCTATGAAGAGCCGGCTTTTTAAGGTGATTTGTGGGTTGGCCTTAGGATGAGCGGAAGGCTTGCAATTCATCTGTGCTCACGCCCCAAAACCTCCCTGTTTTGGCACACACAAAGATTTACGAAACTCCGATTGACCCGAACCTAGTTTGGTGTTAGAAATACTCCACGTTTGCGTGTTCAATTCTCTCAGCCGTGGTAAGGAAAAGCCCTCCGACCAGCTGTGAATGGTGACTTTGGTTCGTCCGTCTCTTGCAGTTCGGGCTGGTCTTTCGACGCCTCCACACCTTGTGAAGCATCTGCGATACATAGAGGAGAACAACAATGTCTAAGATTTCTGTTATTTCATGCGGCCTGGCCGTTGTGTTAACGGCAGGCGTTTGTAGCGTATATTTGCCGACTCCCAGTGCGGCCGTCAGCCCGGCTTTTGGCGGAGTTGCGGTAACCACAGTTGCTACAAACCTGCACAATCCGCGAGGACTGAACTTTAGCCCTAACGGCGCGTTATATGTTGCCGAGGCAGGTGCGGACGGTACGCCAACGGCGAATTGCGGAGTGATGGGCGACGGGGCAGTTAGATGCTCTGCAACGACAAGCTCTCTCGCTAAGATCGACGTCGCGACTGGAAATGTGACCCGTGTGGTAACGGGAATTCCGTCACTTATTGCGCCGAATGGTATCGCGACTGGTGCGGCAGGGATCCATGACGTTTCGTTCCACGGCAACGGGAATACTTACATGACCATCGGTTTAGGTGGTGACCCTAATAACCGTGGGCCTTATTTTCACGCAGCGGGTGCAAATTACGGAAGGCTGGCCAGAACCAATCCAAGCGGCAAATTCAAGTTGGAAGAGGACTTGGCCGGATATGAGGCTGCTAATAATCCGGACGGCGTAGTGCCGGACAGCAATCCGTATGGCGTGCTCGCACTTCCAGGAAGGGTCGTAATTGCTGACGCAGGCGGGAACGATCTGATTCAAGTTTCATCAAAAGGCGAGATATCCACGTTGGCCGTTTTCTCGCCGATCCCGCGTCCATTCCCGGGGCCGCCATTCGTTCAGGCAGTGCCCACGTCGATAGCACAAGGTCCGGATGGCGATCTTTATGTCGGTGTGTTGACGGGCGGCCCGTTCACCGTTGGCTTGGCAAGCGTTTATCGTGTACCCGCGGCCGGCGGCACGCCTATTGTCGCGTATAGCGGATTTACAAACATAATCGATATCGCTTTTGGAAGGGACGGATCGCTTTATGTTCTCGAGATCGCCAAAAATGCAATTCCGAACTTTGGTGCGGGCGGACGCCTTGTCCGCATAGCTCCTGATGGAACGCAGACCGACATCCTTAACGGCCCGCCTCTGATCGCACCTGGCGGCATTGCTGAAGGCAGGGATGGATCGCTTTACGTGACGAATATGAGCACGTCCTCTACGCTCGGCCACGTCTTGAAGATCGAATTCTAGGCCTGCAAAAATGTAAAGAGCGACTCTTTCCGAAAGCCGCTCATATTTATTCACTGAGTGTTTCGCGATTCGTAAGAAATACGGGAGTTACTTACCGTAACTCACCCGCCAGATCTTACGTCCGCCGTCGTCGGTGATCAGGAGTGAGCCGTCGGAATGCACGAGCAGGCTGACGGGCCGGCCCCAAACTTCATTCGAATTCTCATCCGGCAGCCAGCCTGAGACGAAATCTTCGTATCGGTTCCCTTCGAGCGTTCCTTTGTGGTCAAATCGGATACGCACCACGGTATAGCCGCTTAGCTTTTGGCGGTTCCAAGAGCCGTGAAACGCAACGAATGCATCGCCCTGATAGTCCTTGGGGAACATCTTGCCTTCATAAAAAACTATTCCGAGCGCGGCGACGTGCGATTGAAAGATCACGTCGGGCACTATGGCTTTCGCAACCAGATCCGGGTTTTCGCCTTTTCGACGCGGGTCTTCGTTTTGGCCGAGATACGTGTACGGCCAGCCGTAAAAACCGCCTTCCTTGACCGACATAGCGTAATCGGGCACGAGGTCGTCGCCTAGGCCGTCACGCTCGTTGACGGCGGTCCATAGCTCGCCGGTCCTCGTGTTCCAGGCGAGGCCGATGAGATTTCGCAACCCTCCGGCGAAGATGCGATGGTTTTTGCCATCCGGGTCATAGACCGAGATCGCGGCTCGACGCGGGTCAGGTTCTACACTAACGTTTGAAGCTGAACCTATTGATACATATAGCTTTGTGCCGTCACGCGAAAAGAGGATATTGCGCGTCCAATGCTGGTTATAACCACCCGGAGTAAGCTCGACGAGCTTCTCAGGTTCGCCTTCCGCTACGGTTTGTCCGCGCTTATATGTGAAGCGTACGATCGAGCTCGTATTAGCAACGTAGAACCATCCTTTATGAAACGCCATCCCGAACGGCTGCGAGAGCTTGTCCGAAAACACGAAACGCTCATCGGCCACGCCGTCCTTATTCTTGTCTCGGAGAACTATTACCGAATTACCACGCGAATCGGCCAGGAATACATCACCGTTCGGGGCCAGCGCCATCCAACGCGGTTCGCGAAAGCCGCCCTCGGCAAATACGTTGACCTTAAAACCCTTCGGCACATTAAGCGTCGCCCCGACCGGCTGAGCCACCTGTCGGGATTGGCGCCGCGCGCTCGCAGTGTGAAACGGGGCCGGCAAGTTGGCTGGATCGTATGAGCGCACCACCGATTTCTCGAACGGCACGATCTGCGGCAGCGGCGGCGCCCGATTTTATGGAACAGAACAGCCATCGCCCCGGCCAGCGGTTTCCCACTAAAGCAAAAATTTGTGTGCGGCAAAACAAAACACGGGCGGCGCCGGACTCAAAAAACTGTCATCCGCGAGAGAAACATCTCAAGCCGCGACGCCCTCTTGTGCTCCACAAGGTATTGACAATCTCGGGTGGTTAAATATACTTGGTGTCAAATTCAAACTTGCAGTCAATGCGTCGCGTAGTTTGCCCGCGTTTCTCGCAAAGCCAACTTTAAAAACTAACTCTCACTCGACGAGGAACAAGCAACATGAAGATGTCAGCCCAAGGTTTTATTCTATTTCTCGCTATTTGTTTTCTGTCGGCCGCGGCGACCATGGCCCAGATCAACCTCAACACACTGAATTCGACGGTGGTCGAGAATTTTGACACATTGCCGACGACGGGATCGGACATCGTTTTCGTAGACAACGTTACGTTGCTCGGGGGTTATACGACCCGCGGATTTATCACGGCGGGCACCGGCTCTTCAACGGGCGGAACTATGTACAGTTTTGGTTTGACAAGTTCGACTGAACGGGCATTAGGAAGTATAGCCTCTGGCACTACGAATACCATGTTCTATGGCATTCGTTCCAAAAACAATACGGGATTTACTATCACGTCCCTTGACGTATCTTACAACGGAGAACAATGGCGAAAGAGTGGCGCGACCGTCGCTCAATCGCTGTTGTTCGACTATCGCCAGGCTGCAACCGTGACCGATCTGACAACAGGATCGTATTCAGCGGTTTCTGCACTGAATTTCGCAAGCCCGATTTTCACCGCGTCAGGTGCGGCTCTCAACGGCAATCTTGCTGCAAATCGCACTGCGTTAAGTTCCACTATCGCTGTCGTGATACCTCCGGGTGGGGAAATTATGCTTCGATGGTCCGATGTCGACGATTCTGGTTCTGATCACGGCTTGGCCATCGACGACCTTAACATTACGCCTCACGGAGTCTCGGGATTTGTTGTCAACGACTTGGGCGACTCGTCCGATTTTACGCTCGGTGATGGCATTTGCGAAACGGCGCCTGGCAGTGGCGTCTGCACGCTGCGGGCAGCTATCGAAGAAGCAAACGCACTAGGCGGCAACGAAGCCATCACTTTCGACGCGTCAGTGTTCGCCGCACCGCAGACGATCAATATCGCTGGCGGCCTGCCGGATATCACGACGACGATGAGCATCATTGCAGGAGCCCAGATAACGGTATCGGGCGATCAAAGTGCTCGCATTTTCAATGTGACGGGCACCGGAAATCTTACGATGACCAATTTCGCCGTCAGGAATGGTTTGGCGACAACGGGCGGCGGACTCAATGTCGCCGGCGGCGGTACCGCCACTGTTACTAACTGCCGCTTCACCGGCAACCAAGCCACATCGTCAGGCGGTGCGATCACGAATAACGGCACGCTTGTACTTTCGACAAGCCTGGTCCAGTCGAATACCGCGGGCGTCCGCGGGGCTGGCATTCATAACGGTTTGACCGGTGTAATGACGATCAACGATACAACCATCTCATTCAACGGCGTCGCGACTGACGCTGTGATCGGCGGCGGCGGCATCAGCAACGATAATTCGTTGACCGTGAACCGCAGCCTTATATACGGCAATATCACGGCCGGCAACGGCGGCGGGGTGTTCAACCTGACGGGAACGGCAAACTTCAGAAACAGCACCATTTCGTTCAACTCGGCGTTCGCGGCCAGCGGCGGCGGCATTTTTAATGATTCCAGCGGGACAATCAACGTCACCAACTGCACTATCGCAGACCAGAATTACGCGGGTGTCGAGGGGGGCGGGATCTTTAATATGGCGACCGCAAATGTGCACAGTTCGATCGTTGCCGGCAACGGAGGAACCGTTACATCGCCCGACGTTTTCGGTGTGTTTGCTGCCCCGACGTTCGATCTGGTGGGTATCAGCGACGGCTCGACCGGCTTTACCCCCGGCGGCGAAAATATTGTCGGCACTTCCGGTTCGCCCGTCGATCCACAGCTTAATCCGATCGGCGATAACGGCGGGCCGACCCAAACCTACACGCTCAAAAATTCGCCTTTGAGTCCCGCGATCGATAAAGGAAAAGCTTTTATATCCGCTCTCGACCAACGTGGTTTCAGCCGTACTTTTGACGATCCCGGGATCACCAACGCCGTCGGCGGCGATGGCACGGATATCGGCGCGGTCGAAAGGCTTGCTCCTACAGCCGCGAGTGTTTCAGTCAGCGGCCGCGTGGTGACGTCAAGCGGGCTTGGTATCCGCAATGTCCTCGTCCGTATCGACGGCGGTTACGGAGGCGGTCGAACTGCACTGACCAACGCCTTTGGCTTTTACACGTTCGACGACCTTACAGCCGGCAACCCTTATACGGTCAGCGTTTCGGCAAAACGTTATGGATTCGCCGAGCCCGCCCGAGCATTCGTGGTCAATGAAAGCCTTGCGAATGTTGATTTTGCCGCCTCTCAGCGTTAGCGAATACCGCTTAATAGCGATGGAGAGCCGGCCCTTAAAAGGCCGGCTTTCGTTCTTGATAAGCACTGCTGATAAATGAGAGAAGTAAGGTTTGCCACAACCCGCTCTTTGAAATCCTTTTCAGGAATTACAATGAAATGTCATAGCCTGAATATTGGGTTATTCTGTCTATGGTCTAAATTTAAATCGAGGCAGCCGCTTAGGGACAAGTATATGCACCGTATCCGAACTATACTTTTAATATTA
>JBDTMQ010000032.1:0-2271 GCA_039934155.1 Acidobacteriota bacterium
GAAGCTGCCCACATGCAGTTCGTACAGCACGACTTCGCTGAACGGCCGGCCGCGAGACGATATTCAGAAGTTCCGCCCGAATTCATCGTCAGCAGCAAGGAACTTCCGTCTGGGCTAATTCGCCACGTACCAGCGTACTGGCTGAGAGCGGCGTAGCTGGCGCCATCTGAATTGTTTACCGAAAAGCCACCGGAATCTGCCGTCCGATAAGCGTCGCCAGAACTGCAAAGGATGATGTCAACCCGCTCGGAATATCCGCTGCCCGTAAAAAGATAGGTGAGTAACTTTCCGCTCAAGGCCGCTTTTACTTGCCCGGCAGCCGGCGTTACTTTCGGTTTTGTGTACTCTATGCTGTCCGCCACCGAATTGGCTGCCCGGAACGAGGCATCGGCAAATTTCTCCTCTGTGATCCCGACAATTACGGCACCGCCACCAAACGGAGAAAATGTAACGAATGTATCAAATACGTTGGTGGTAGAGCCTCGCTTTGCCGTCCGGAAATACGTCCCGTTCCTCGTCTTTTGCGGTGGCCCCATCAATTCGAGCCCGTCATGCTCTAGGTTAGCGTCGGCAAAGAACGCTTCGAAATCGCGATAATTGTGAGACTTTACCGCGACCAGCGTCGTTTTCAGGGAATCGATCAGCAAAATTCCGTCAGCATTGGAACGGTGTGTCCAGCCTTTTGCTTTTTGAAACGAATAAGCGCCGCCCGAACCCGTCAATCGTTCGGCGGCTGTTTGGCCAAATGTAACGGTCATTACGGCAAGGCAAAAGACTGCCCCTACAAAAATATGCTCGATCTTCATAGTTTGAAATAGCAGGCCGCTTTTAAGCCGATTGGCCGTTAACTCGACGTTTTGATATATTAATCTAACACGAAACATGATGACCTCGCGCAGCATTGCTAAACTTCGCCCCGCACGCCAGCGTGCCGAACTATTCGGCGGCGATTGATCTTCTCGTTTTCAGTCACTCGCTTTTACTACGCAATCATTTACTTAATGCGAATTGTCTCCCACAAAGACAATAGGAGAGATCATGAAACCATCATCAGAATTGCAGAGACCAATTATTAAAACTGAACTGCCGGGACCGAAGTCCCTCGAGATCATTGCTGCCGACGCCGAATTCGTTACGCCCAGCTATCCGCGGCCGGATTATAAGCTTGTTTGCGATCATGCCAGCGGTGTTTGGATCACCGACCCCGACGGCAACGTATTTCTTGACTGCAATGCCGGAGTAGCGGTTTGCTCAACCGGACATTGCCACCCTGAGATCGTAGCCGCGATCACAAAACAGGTCAACGAATTCATCCATTTATGCGGCACCGATTTTTATTACCGCCAAATGCCGCAGCTCGGGAAAAAGCTGAACGAGATCGTGCCTATCGACGGGCCTGTCAAATCGCACTTCGCGAACAGCGGCGCCGAAGCGATCGAAACTGCACTTAAACTCGCGATGTATCACACGCGTCGGCAGAAATTCATCGGTTTTTATAATTCGTTTCATGGGCGTACGCTCGGCGCGCTCTCGATCACATCATCAAAGGCAGCGCAGCGATTAGGCTTTATGCGACAAGCGCTCGATGTGGTACATGTACCATATCCAAATAAGTTCAGACATTTTGCGACCGATCTGCCGACAAACGAGGAAACCGTTTCACGCGATTGCATAAACTGGATCGAAAACCGTATTTTCAAAACTACGACGCCGCCCGACGAGGTCGCCGGCATCGTTCTCGAGGTCGTCCAGGGCGAAGGCGGATACGTGCCGGCGCCAAAACAGTTTGTGCAAGAGCTGCGTCGGATCTGTGATGAACACGGCATTATGCTGATCGTTGACGAAGTGCAGTCAGGAATGGGCCGGACAGGAAAGATGTTTGCGCTCGACCATCACGAAGGCGTCAAGGCCGACATAGTGTGTATGGCTAAAGGCATCGGTTCCGGAATGCCGATCGGCGTCTGTACAGCCAAGGCCGATATAATGAACTGGCATAAAGGCGCCCATGCATCGACATTCGGCGGAAATCCGGTTGCAATTGCGGCCGCACTGAAAACCATCGATCTGCTTGAGGGCGGCCTGGTCGAGAATTCTCGGGAGGTCGGCGGATACCTAAAGGCTGGACTGGAAAAACTTAAAGACAAATACGACGTGATCGGTGACGTTCGCGGGCTTGGGATGATGCTCGGCGTCGAATTTGTCACCGACAAGCAGTCGCTCACGCCGGCACCGGAGCTTCGCGATAAGATAGAGTATGCGTGCTATGAACGC
>JBDTMQ010000033.1:0-3269 GCA_039934155.1 Acidobacteriota bacterium
CCGGCCTGCTCCAATCACCCCGACATTCAATCTCGCCATGCGCTCCTCGATGCTCCGTCGCGGGCCGGGTCAGGGCCGCGTCAACGAATCCCTGGTCACCATCTCGAGTCTGACCATGATGCTGGGGGGCAGGGATTCCTGCCGGATCACCTTGACCGCGTCGCAAAGGATCACCTTTTCGTTCCACTTCTCTTTGGCCTCGACCAGGGTCTTTGAAAAGCCGTAATCGTACGCACGCGTAAAAAATTGTTCCGCGCCGTCCAGGCGTCGCGCCTGCAAAAGCTCCTCTGTTCGAATAACGCCGAGCGCTTCGCCGAGTTCCGCCCCGATGATATTTTGTCCGCCGTCGCCGCGCGTGAGCGAGAGATAAGCCGTGCGTGCGTGTTCGCCGCGCGCCAGGTATGCGAGTAATGCCGTATCCTCGTCATCGGGATGTGCTCCGATCATCAGGACGCTTTTCGAATTGTTCAGCCGCTGCAAGAGTTGGTAAAGACCGGTCGTGCCCCGGTCATAAACCGGACGCACCTGCGCCTCAACGGTCGACGGCATCGCCGCGGCGCCCCACAAAAACACGAGAAAGCCTGTGACGGCAAAGCTCTTGATCTTTCTGACAAGTGAATTCATAAACTTCCTACAGACCCTCTGCGCCTTCCGCGCCGGCCGGGTCTGAATTGCCTTTCGTCAAACTGATCAGAAAACCCGCGGCAACCGTTACAACACAGCCGATAACATTAAACCAAAGAAATTCTATATTCGTGTACCAGCTCGCGATCCAGACCGACACGAGGCCGAACAGCAGTCCGAAAAACGCTCCGCGTGAATTGGCTCGACGTACGACAAATGCGAGTACGAACACACCCAAAAGCGATCCGTAAAAAAATGACCCGAAACGATTCACGACTTCGATCAGCGAACCCAGATTAGTCGCGAAGATCGCCACCATACATGCAAATAATCCCCAGATAAAAGTGCTGATGCGCCCGACCGCGACGTAATGCGCGTCCGATTCCTCCGACTTGTACAGCCGCCGGTAAAAATCGATGGTCGTGGCGGTCGCCAGCGCGTTCAGTTCGGCAGCGATCGACGACATTGCGGCGGCAAAGATCGCCGCGATTATCAGTCCGATCAGCCCCATCGGCAAATTTTCAAGGACAAAGATCGGGAAAACGTAGTTGACGTCGTTAAAGTTCGGGTCCGACGTTTCATGTATGAACTTGACAGCCTCAGCACGCGTCTCGTTCACGTTTTTGTCCGCGTCGATATACTCGCTTCGTGACAGCGCGTCGCCGCGGGAAAAACTCAGGGCCGCGGACTTTCGGACGCTGTGCGCGGCCTCAAATCGATGTTCGATCTCGACGAACCTGGGATCGGACCGCGCCGTTTCGACCAGCGGCCGGTTAAAGACAATGGGCGGCGGCGTGAACTGATAAAATATGAAGACCAGGATACCGATCATCAATATAAAGAACTGCATCGGGATCTTTAGAAAAGCGCTCATCAGCAAAGAGGTGCGGCCCTCGTCAACAGATTTTGCCGTTAGAAATCGCTGTACCTGGCTCTGATCGCATCCAAAATAGCCGAGCATCAAAAACAATCCGCCGATCAGCCCCGACCAGATCGTGTATTTTTCTCTTAGGTCAAAACTGGTCTCGACCGTGTTAAGTTTGCCGAGCGAACCCGCGAGATGCAGCCCGTCGCTGATCGAAACGCCCGTCGGAAAACTTCCCAGAATGACGACGGAGCATACACCCAGGCCAACAACGATGATGACCATTTGTTTGACGTCGGTCCAGGTCACAGCCTGTACGCCGCCGAAGACCGTATAAATTGTAGTAGACAAGCCGATCGCAAAGATCGTGCCGATCAGATTCCATCCAAAAACGATCGACAGCACGATCGAAGGTGCTGAAATGATCGTGCCGACGCCCAGGCCGCGAGATATTAGAAAGAAAAAGCTCGTAAGCGTGCGGACCTTTACATCAAATCGTCTCTCGAGATATTCGTACGCTGTAAACACGTTCGCCCGGTTAAAGAACGGAACGACGGTCACGCAAAGGATTATCATCGCGAACGGCAGCCCGTAATAGAACTGAATAAAACGCATTCCGTCGCTGTATGCCTGGCCCGTTGTCCCGACGAGCGTTATCGCCGACAACTGTGTCGCCATTACAGAGAGCCCGACCGCCCACCACGGCAGACCGCGATTGGCAAGAAAGTAACCTTCCTTGCTGTTACTGAACTTTGTCATCCGAATACCGTCCCAGATGACATAGACCAGATATGCGATAACGATGATCCAATCCAGAAGGCGCATTGTGATTCGCTAAGAAGAAAAATATTTTGAGAATGCCCAAAGTGCCGTTACGACAGCGAATGTAACGAGTATTACGGCAATGTAAACTCGCCGCCAAAATACGTATGCCGTTCTGTCAGTTGGGTCTTTCATTTCGTTTAGCTGCGATGAAACCCGCGTTCGATATCTTTCATTGAGAGTCGAAGTATCACGGGCCGCCCGTGCGGGCAAGTTGTCGGCGATGATGTAAATAGCAGTCGGTCGATCAGCCACTGCATCTTTTCCTGCGTCAGCTTCATATTGATCTTTACGGCGGCCTTGCATGCCAGACTGGCAGCAATATCATCGCGAATTGTCGATTTTGGCCCGTGCCGTTTTTCTGGTTCGACCGTGTCGAGTATCTCGGCAAAAAGGTTTCGGGCTTCCGACGGCGGCAGATCGGTCGGGATAGATTTGATCGCGATGGTCCTGCCCGACAGTCTCATTACGCCGAAGCCGAGAGAGGCAAGCTCGTTCTCGACGAGCCGGAAAGATTCACCCTGTGCCGGCGTCAGGTCCATCGTCTCCGGCAGCAGCAGGTTTTGCGATTCGACTGCCCGCTCCGCCTCAGCCTGCCGATATTTATCGAATAAGATCCGCTCGTGGGCTACGTGCTGATCGACAAGTAAAAGGCCCTCGTCATCGACAGCGATGATAAAACTTTCGTGAAGCTGGCCGATCGGCTTGATGCCGGTGGCTGTGACCGCGGTCGGATCCGGCTGTGTCAAAAACCTCTCGGCGGAATCGACCGGCGGAAGCGTGGGCGCGGTTTCGGTGATCCGCGACACAACGTCATCGACAGCGATCTGTGCGACCTCTGTCTCTGTGTCCGAAGTTCGAGAGATCGCCTCGTTTTCAAAATCGGCTGAGTCGATCGTAATTTCCGTTTCGGCGGATCTAAAGAACGGATCGGGAGCGTCATGAGATCCGCTCTGAA
>JBDTMQ010000034.1:0-40683 GCA_039934155.1 Acidobacteriota bacterium
TACTCCTCCCTTATTATTGACGTAATAGAAACCTGCTAATCCCAATCCAGCAACTAATATCAGTCCGAGCCCAACCTGACCGACGGTGACGATACATCCCATTCTGCTCGTCGGTTCGACAGCCGCAAGCCGATATTGCTTCGGAGCTGCTTTGCCGAATTCGCCCGGCCCGGATTCGAGCGTTTTCAATGTGGAAATGTCTTCGCGTCCGGCGGTAACCGGACCGTACTGAGCAGTCGGACTTCCGCCAAGACCGTCCGTGGGTTGACCGGATAGACGCGATCCATCCTCAAGACAGTAACTTAGATCGTCAGTAAATTGTCGACCGCATTTTGGACACGTTCTCATCTGTTACCGGCAAAGCGGAATTTGCCAGAATTCTAACATGAAAACCAAAAAAGGGCCGTTGGACTTTCAATGCGCAACGCAGATCGCTCAAGTCACGGCCCCGGAGATGAAAATAACTGCCATGCAGCTATCCGTCGCCCGTAAACGTCGAGTTGATGTATGAGTGATATTGCGGATCCGTCTTCAGGGCTTTCCGAACCTCATTAACAAAATATTGGAAGTCCCCGCCGTCTTTCAGCTCGTTCACCGCCAAATAGCCGATGCTGGATTCTGAACCGGGTTCGAGACGACCGCGGGCATATCCCGAGTTTCTCAGATAGAAACCCTGCGCCACATAGGCGGCGGCCTCATTATCTATCCAAGGCATCGATCTGCGGGTCAGGTCAAAGAATGCATGGACAGATTCATGAACGATCAGAGCATTAAAATTTCGTGACCATCGCGGATTCTTACCGAGATAGAACGTATTTGAATCGGACCCCATCGAGAACGAAGCACTGTACATTGCAATATCCGTATTAAAACGGCCTTCGACCACTTTTATTTGGTCGGCAGCCAGGGCATTTGCAACTTTGACAAAAGCTTCGCCGTCGATCGAAAGGTCCTTGTTATCAGTGGTCTTGAAAGAAAAATTTATGCGCGCCGTATCCGGACTTCGCAAAATGTCAAGCATTTGTTGTTTAACGCCCATATCACCAGTCCTATTGGCAAATTCAGCGGTTTAATATACAGCGAAAAGACGCTTTTTGTATCGGCAATTTGCTAAGCTCAATTTATAAATTCACTCGTCGAGGATGGATCGGATCCAAGGACCGCTGATTCTTCTTCCAGGTCCCAGATCTCAAACAAAGCGGGCGGGCACTCGGTAACAAAACGCGAAGGTTTTTGAAGAACAGCCTGGCGGTTATAGTCAACTGTAATAAGGGGATACGAGATGTACAACTCGTCTTTGGCACGGGTCAGAGCGACATACCACAAACGCCGCTCTTCCTCTTCACTGTCGATCTCTTTCAGACAACGGGGACTCGGAAATTTGCCTTCAGCCGCCCAGATGATAAATACGGCCTTCCATTCGAGGCCCTTTGCCTGATGAACGCTGGTGAGAGTGAGAAGTTCGTCGTCCTCACCTGCCGTGACGATATCCTCGCCCGCCAGCGTTTTCGGCTCGGTGAAACGCTCGGTCGACAGCAATGCCAGCTCAGCGAGAAAATCTTCGGTCGAATTATACCGGTTTGCGAAAAGTGCCAGACCCCGGATATCCTCAGCTCGAGATTCGGCATTTTCGTAGTTTTCCAACAAGTACTGCTCATAGCCGTTCGTAAGGATCAATTCGATCTGTTTGGCCGGCTTGTTGCGATTTTCTTCAGCAATCAGGATCTCGATAAGGCGCAAAAAGTTTTCCCAGGATGATCTGGACCGCATCTTTGAAAAAGATCGAAGGTGAGCAAGCGAATTTTCCGCTTCTGTCTGTCCGGCGTCATTTTTCGGGGACGGCTCGGATCGGACCAGGCCCACAACCTCTGTTTTTTCGGACAATAACTCAAATATTCGATTAGCCGTCGATCTTCCGATGCCTGGGATGAGTTTTAGAATGCGTTTCCAGGCCAGCTCGTCCCGAGGGTTGACCAGCACTCGCAGATACGAGACAACGTCCTTGATATGGGCCTGCTCAAAGAATCTGACTCCAGACTGCACCCGATACGGTATATTGCGACGGGACAGCTCGAGCTGGAGTTCGATCGAATGATAATGCGAGCGATACATTACGGCGATGTCCTCGAGCGCTGTCCCGGCATCTCTAAGCTCTAAAATTCGCGATGCGACGAATGCCGATTGCTGTTCGACATCCGAACAGGGGATCAATGCGGGCTTAATGTCAGAACCTCGTTTGACCGCCTGAAGGATCTTAGGGAACTGTTTTCGGTTGGTCGCGATCGACACATTGGCGAGTGCGAGTATTTCGGGCGTCGATCGATAATTTGTTTCGAGTTTGAAGACCTGTGCCTCGGGATACCGTTTCGGAAATTCGTAGATGTTGGTAAACTCGGCACCGCGCCAGGCAAAGATCGACTGGGCATCGTCGCCCACAACCATTACGTTTCGATGCCTGGCGGCCAAAAGGTCGATGATCTCGGCCTGAAGTCGGTTGGTGTCCTGATACTCATCGACCAAAATGTGCTGGAACTGTTCGGTGTAAACGTTCGCGATCTCAGGTTTTTCAATGAGAAGCTTCTTGACGTTCAACAATAGATCATCATAGTCCATCACGTTCCGCTCATGCTTGCGCACGCTATAGAGCGAACCGACCCTTTTGATCTGACTTGTCAACAGTTCGAAATAAGGGTACTTGTCGGGAATTATCGTCTCGATAGCCAGGTCGGTATTATTCGCAAAACTGATAATGTCCTGAATGACCTCAGCCTTGGGAAAACGCTTGCCCTTTGTGTCGATAGCTGCGTCCTCGATGCAGATATTGATCAGGTCGCGGGCGTCTTCGCTATCCAATATAGAATAATTTTGGTCGTAGCCGAGACTTACCGCGTGACGCCGAAGCAGCATGTTGGCGATCCGGTGAAATGTTCCGCCCCAAACCAGATGGACGTTCTGGCTTCCGGTCAACGTTTCAACCCGGCGGAGCATTTCCCGGGCGGCCCGGTTGGTGAATGTTGCGAGTACGATGCGCCGTGGCGAAATTCCTTGTTCTATCAGGTAGGCGACGCGATATGTGATCGCTCGGGTTTTGCCGGTTCCGGCGCCGGCGACGACCAACGCTGCTTTAGACGGTGCGGTCACTACGCGAAACTGTTCTTCGTTCAGCTCGCTCTTGTAGCGGGTCAGCCGGTCGGGAAGCGAATTCTTGTCGCGTTTAATAACGTAGCGTGCCATAAACGATGTTTCATTTATAACACGCTAATAAATTAAACCGAAAATTAGGGAAGAAACAGGTGAGCCGATCCCTGGTTTTCGGCTGCCTATTCGTGATCAATCCACCGCGAAACTGACGTTCACCACTGCGGTCATATCCTTTTCTATCGTTGACGTATCGTAAACGCCGTAGTCTGACACATCTGTCGAGTCGGCAGCCGTAATTTGCAGGACGCCCATCCTTGCCGATCGAACGGCACCGATCGAATTGCCTGTGCTTTGTGCGATCCGCTCGGCCCGTTCCTTGGCATCTTTTGCCGCCTCGCCAAGCATTTCGATCTTGAGGTCGCCGATCTGTGTGTAGTAATACTGCGGCGGCCGAGATTCGATCAGAATTCCCTGGTTAATGAGTTCTGTCGCTTCGCGTGCAACCTGCGATATCTTCTGAACGTCATTGGATCTCACCTCGATCTGCTGTGAAAGGGCATATCCGGTTATTTCTGACGTTTCATTGCCATCGGCGTCGCGACCTTTTTGTGTGGTCGTCGTGATCGACGAAACGGTCATCTGCGCTTCAGCGATTCCTTTCTCAAGTAAGTATTGCTTTATGCGAGGCACACTGTCGGAAAGCTGTTTGTAAGCATCCGACAGACCCGGTGCCTGGGCTGTAATGCCGGCGTTCCAAACGACAAGGTCGGAAGAGATCCGCCGTTTCGCTGAACCGGTCACCGTTATTGCCTCGTCGCCCCGTTTGGTTTTTGAATAAAACCAGCCAAATATCAAAGAGGACAGCACCAGTCCGATAGCTAGTGCAATGCCCGCGTTGAACCAATAGTTTCGCTCACCGTTGATCGCCATAAGTTTGATCCGCTGCAAAATTCAAGACCATAATACTCTGAATCCAAAAAAAGAAAAGAGTTTTTTATTATGTTAGAAGCGGTAAATATTGATTACTAGTCCTAAAAGAGGGGTCGAGCGATCTGCTGCTCGCCGGGCAATTTTAACCCGTCTGTTTCGACCTTACTCATCCGTCTAAAGCAAGACAATCGGACCGCCGAAATGATATAATGTTTGTTTACAAAGACCGATCTAACAGGAGTCTAAAGACGTAAAAAGTTATGAAATTTCCCGGCGGATTCGACATGAACGCAATGATGAAACAGGCCCAGCAAATGCAGGAACAGATGGGCAAGGAAATGAAGGAGACCGTTGTGGAAGCATCAGCCGGCGGCGGCGGTGTAACGGTAAAAATGCGGGGCGATTTTGAAGTGCTGGAGGTGAAGATATCGCCCGAGATCGTAAAGGACGGCGACGTCGATATGATCCAGGACCTGACGGTCGCGGCACTGAACGAAGCACATCGCAAGATCGAAGAATCACTCAAAGGAAAGCTGGGCGGAATGCTGCCGCCCGGGTTGATGTAAACGTAATGGTGAGCGATCAAAGATGATTGGTGAACGTTTCTCCATTTGCCATTCATAGCTCGCCATTCGCCATTAAATTATGTTGGATTATTCAGAGCCCGTCGCGCGGCTGATCGACGAATTCAAAAGGTTGCCGGGCGTCGGGCATAAATCTGCTCAGCGCCTTGCGTTTTATATTCTCAGGCGGCCGGCCGCCGAGGTAGAGAATTTTATCGGCGCGCTGCGCGAGGTCAAGGAAAAGATCGTTTTTTGCAGCACCTGTAACAATTTGACAGATGTCGATCCTTGTATGTACTGTACGAACCCCAAGCGTGACAGGTCGATAATTTGTGTTGTCGAAGAACCGTACAATCTGGTTGCGGTCGAGAAAACCAGGTCGTTTCGCGGCCTCTATCATATTCTTCACGGCTCTCTCTCGCCTATGCGCGGCATGGGCCCCGATGAACTTATGCTCGCAAATCTGCTGCCGCGGCTTCTGCCAGCCATGGGTATGCCCGTCGGTTCGGACCTCGAATACGTAGATGAGGTCACGATGGACAAAGCTCTTACTAACCGACACGCTATATAAATTGGGGGAGAGGACCAAATGACCCCTTCCCCGATAAAGCGATTAACTCTTGCCGACCTGATACTTAACCGCAGTGGGACTCTCGTTTTTCGAATGATCCTTGCGATCTTCGGGATCGCTCTCAGGTTGTTCTTTCGTCGGATCGAGACGGTCAACGCCGACATCGTACCCCGCGGCACCGGCGTCATCTTTGTACTAAACCACCCGAATGGCCTGATCGACCCGGCCCTTGTATTTGTTTCGCTGCCGCGCCGGATATCATTCCTCGCAAAATCGACACTGTTCAGAATGCCCGTAATTTCATTTTTGCTGAGGACGGTTGACGCCCTGCCTTTGTACCGCAAGATCGACGCGGGAGAGGATGTATCGAAGAACAGCAAAACTTTTAAAGTGTGTTCCGAACTGCTGCAGCGAGGCGGGTCGATCGCATTATTTCCCGAAGGGGTCTCGCATAATTCGCCAAACCTGCTCCCAATAAAAACCGGTGCCGCGCGAATTGCGCTTGGAGCCGTTTCAGTCGGATCAGGTGTCAGTAAACTGGACCTTAAGATCACGCCCGTGGGACTTTTCTATACGAGCAAAGGCACGTTTCGCAGCGAGGCATTGCTGCACTTCGGCGAGCCTTTCACCGTCGAGCAGATAGTTTTGGATGCCGAGGGCCAGCCGCCGCGCGACGCCGTTCGCCAGCTTACCGATCGGATAGATGCGGCGCTTCGCGAAGTGACGCTGAACGCGGGTTCTGATTTTGAATTACAAACGGCGCGAAAAGCAGAGGCAATATTGGCCGCCGCGGCCGTCAATGAGAATTTAGGAGAAAAGCTCGAGTTTCTTCAAAGATTCGTTTCCGGGAACGGCGCTGTCGATACCGGTCTTCGCGCAAAGGTAAGCGAATTCGACGATCGTCTTGATGCTTTCGGGATCGAGCCCGAACACCTTTCGCTGGCCCAATTTTCGCGTGCGTCGGTGTTAAGACAGGCACTGCTGCAGATTTGGCCGTTGATACTGCTTTTACCTCTGGCGTTTATCGGCACACTGCTACATTACCCGGCGTATCGTTTGTGCGGCGTTATCGCAAGACATATGTCGAAACACGGCGCCGACGATGTAGAATCGACGGTCAAGGTGCTGGCCGGCATAGTGATCGTCCCGACAACGTGGGCAGTTGCGGCTACCGTATCGGCATTTTTTTTGGGTTGGATTGCCGCACCGATCGCGGTCATTGCATCTGCGATCTGCGGATACGCGGCGCTTTATACACAGGAAGAAGTGCTCGAATTAAGCGGATGGGCGAACGCCATTCGACTATTCCTGACCCGTCGCGAAGCTTTTTTGCGGCTTTTTATCGAACGGCGCGCCTTACAGGAGGAGTTGCGTGCCTATGATTGATATACCAGCTCTCCGGTCTGTAAAGTGGATGCTAAAATCTGACCTTTTCTTCTTCGGCGTTCGAAGCACTTCGGGATGCTTTCCACTCTTGTTCAGTACCGTAAAAGTTGACATCAAATGTTAGAAGGCTTTTTACCGGTATCCCGTTGAACTCGGTCGGCGCATCCTCGAATTTTGCGATCACGCCACAGCCAATTACCTCTGCGCCGATCTCCTTACACAGGTCGATCGTCTCCTGGACGGCCTTGCCTGAGCGAAGAATGTCGTCAACGATGATCGCGGGATAAACATCCGACTCGCTCATGTATTGGCGAAACTGTCGCTTGCCCTCTTCCATCTCGGCCCAATAGATCTGCTCGGCGCTTAAGGCCTCTCTAACTCCGAATGCGACCATGATGCCGCCGGGGCTTGGGCTGATCACAGACACTTTCGGAAGTACCTTTGAGATCGATTTTTCCATTCGAAAGAGGCGGCTCAACCCGACCGAGAGTATCCGAGCGTTGTCGTAATACCGAAATGCCAGGGGCATCTGGAAATAATGCGATGCATGTTTGCCGTTGGGATAAACAAAGTGTCCTTTTCGGTAAGCACCTGTCTTTTGCAGAATTTTCATTACGGATTCCGGCGACGGAATAAGATCGATCATTTATTTCACCTCTAATTATTCACTAGCCTCATTTTAAACAACCAGCCGAGTATTTTTCAAACCTCCCTTTCTAATACTTTACGAATGATCGATATCTGCGACCTGCCCATTTCCTTCGGCAGATCGTCAAGTACGAACCAACCCCAATCAAAGATCTCGCGGCTGAGAGTAACGGGTTCACCGTCGGCCGTCGCATGAAAAATGATCTCGATGTGACGTCTAACGGTACGTATCCGCATTAGTCGCACGTCAGAAAGCCCCAGGCCGGTTTCTTCACATATTTCACGTCGAATTGCATCTTCGGGTTGTTCGGAACCGTTAACGAAGCCTCCCGGCAATCCCCACCCTGAAAAAGGCCGCAAAACATGATTCAAAAGCAGCACCTCGTTTCGCGGGTTTACAATTACTGCAGCAGCAGATACAGTGAATTTAGTCTGCGAAATGCGAACGATCTTCAGCCGTACCCCAGCCGGCAGAATTTTCCAAGCATCTCGAACCAACTTTCTAAACATCACAATCGGCTACTCATCACTCGGCTCCTATTTCAGGATGTCGAAATTTTTGAAACTCGACCACCGTTAAAACTGTTTAAAACTAGAGAGCGAGAATCTTACGCCCACTGTTGGACTCGTACATCTTAGCTTTACTTCTTAGGGATCTACGAATGAAAACTAAATTTTCTTTCTATTGCGGCATTGCCGCAGTGTGCGTTGTTTTTGCGGCGGCCGCCGCAGTAATAGGCCAATCCGACAAAACTCGTTCGGATGTGGGCAAGTCATTTTCTCACTTTGAATTAATAAAACTAGATTCAGCCAGCCGGTCGTCGGCGAAAAAGAGCGCCCGAACGCTAAAAGTGAAGGCAGGCGGCGTCGAACAGGTTTTAAGTATTCAACCTCACGATATCCGCTCGGACCGATATCACGCGGATAATGAACAAGTTATCGGGATGGTTCCTATGGATCCGTCCGAGATCAACACATATAAGGGTAGCATTGCCGGCGACCCGCTTTCGGAGGTTCGCTTAACGATAGAGAACGGAGCGATCAGCGGATTCTTTGATGTTCGCGGCCGCCGTTATTTTATTGAGCCAGCGTCGAAATATTCGGCCGGAGCAAGTGCGGAAGACGCGGTGGTATACACGGAAAGTGATGTTCTCAATAAAACTCCGTTTTACTGTGACGCAGACCTGCCGACACAGATCGAGTACGGTAACGGCCTCGTTCAGGCACAGAGTTTGGATGGCGCTCAGGCAAACAAGGTGATCGAACTTGCCACGGATGCCGATTACGAGTATGTGAACGTTTTCGGCGGCGCCTCACAGGCCAACAGCCAGATCCTTAGCCTCTTGAACATGGTAGAGGGTACATATTCGGCGGAGCTCGGCCTCTCGATCAGCGTTGTCTATCAACATACCTGGACCGCACCGGATCCGTTCGGAAGCACGAATTCGGGCGGCGTACTGACAAACTTTCTCACCCACTGGAATACTAATTTTCCGCGTTCGACCTACCCGCGTGATGCCGCACATCTTTTCTCCGCCAAACAATACGTTCTCTCAATGGGAATTGCATACGTCGGGGCGATATGTAATTCACCGTCAGTCGCCTATGGATTGAGCGGGTACGTAAACTGGGCACCGGGCAAATATATGATCCCGGCACACGAGATCGGTCATAATCTTGGTGCGAATCACGCCGATTCTTCACAGGGATGCGGCAGCACGATCATGAATGCCGCCCTTTCGGGTTCGACGGCGATGACGTTCTGTTCCTTCTCGAGGAATGAGATCGGCACTTTTGTCAGTTCCAACGGCAGCTGTCTTTCGACCTCAAGCACGCCAAGTCCGACCCCGACGCCAACTCCTTCGCCGACGGCGACACCGACGCCATTTCCGACGGCGACACCGACGCCATTTCCGACTCCGACGCCTACACCTTTTCCGACACCAACGCCTACTCCTTTCCCGACGCCTACGCCGGTGCCGCCTTCGCAGAGAACAAAGTTTGACTTCGACGGCGACGGTCGGGCCGACATTTCGGTCTTTCGCCAGTCAAACGGAACGTGGTATCTCAATCGCTCGACGCAAGGCTATGGCAGCGTTACTTTTGGTCAAGCCGGAGATAAGTCGGTCGCGGCCGATTATGACGGTGATGGCCGAACGGACGGCGCCGTTTACCGATCAGGAACATGGTACCGGTTAAAGAGCGCCTCGGGAACTTTCGACTCGGTGACTTTCGGCGTATCGGGCGATATGCCGGTCCCTGCGGATTTCGACGGCGATACGAGAGCCGACATTGCTGTTTTTAGGCCGTCAAATGGAACCTGGTATATTTTGGGAAGCCTCGGAAGTTATCGGACTGTAAACTTCGGACAAAACGGCGACATCCCTATGACGGGCGATTATGACGGTGACGGACGTTCGGACATTGTCGTTTATCGTCCCTCGAACGGCACCTGGTACCGGCTCGATTCGACCGGTCCATTCATATCGATCAACTTCGGCATTTTGGGTGACAAGCCGGTCGCGGGCGATTTCGACGGAGATCATCGAGCGGATATAGCTGTCTGGCGACCTGCCACCGGTACCTGGTATATCCTCGGTTCCCAGGGCTCGTTTAAGTCTGTGACTTTCGGTATCTTGACGGATACGCCAACGCCGGCCGACTACGACGGCGATGGCCATACGGATATCTCGGTATTTAGGCCGTCGACCGGTCAATGGTTCCGGCTGGACAGCGGCAGCGGCGCATACAATACAATTCCGTTCGGGATCTCTTCGGACGACCCGGTTCCGGTATCGTAGTTTTTGAACACCGCAAAACTCGAAAAAGGCTGTCGGTAACGACGGCCTTTTTTTGCGTGCCGCTGAAAATAAGTTTCAAAAGCCGCGTCAAGTGCTAATATTTTAGAATTCTGAGGGAGGGACCATGAAGGGATTTGCTGGGATAAACGGATCGAGGATCGTGTGCATTTCGACGCTGATGCTGATCCTTTTCAGTTGCGCGGCAGCACAAAACGAAGGCGGCGCCATTCAGGCGATCGACGAGCCGGCAGATTACGGCAGCGTTGCGGGCGGCGGCGGTCGCGGAGCTGGCGGACAATTAAAGGGAACCGCGGCAAAGAAAACTTCCACAAGTGCAAAGAAAGCTAGCGGCCCAGGCGCCCGGCCGGTCGTCACCAAGATCGTCAGGCCTGTGGTAAGACCCTGGAATGGTGCCGTGATCGGCGACAAATATACTTTCCTTAATTTTGAAGTAGTTTCGGCTGTGAAACCATATTATCTGCGAGAAGCCAAGGCGAACGGTGCACGCGGACTCGTACAGGTCGAGGTCTTGATAGACGCCAACGGTAGCGTTTTATCGGCCCGTGCCCGAACGGGAAATAAGCTTTTGCATCCGGAAGCGGAAAGGGCCGCACTTCAATCCAAATTCAATCGTCCGACGGTGGATGGGCGGCCGGCGCGCGCCATCGGTTTTCTCGTTTATCGGTTCGGGCCACCTACTGACGACGATTAGAACTCGTCCTAAAAAGCAGCAGCCTGATCGCGGACGGTCGTTCAGCGACCGTGTCCCAAAGAAACGGCCCGCTTGTAAGCGGCGTAGACTGCTTTTGACAACACGGTTCTCAGCGTGCCTTTTTCCATCTGATAAATAGCCTCGGCCGAAGTTCCGCCGGGCGAGGTCACCATATTCCGTAATTCGGCGGGGTGTTTGTTCGATTCGATGGCGAATTTAACAGACCCGAGCATGGTTTCCTGAACAAGTTCTTTAGCCATCTCTCGCGAGAATCCGAGGTGCACGCCCGCATCCGTAAGCGCTTCCATAACCATAAAAATGTAGGTCGGGCCGGTTGCTGAAAGCGATGTTGCCATGTCGATCATGTTCTCGGTCTCAACATACAGCTCTTTCCCCAGTGCGGAGAGGAGATCACGGATATGCAGCCTCTCGGCTTCTGAAACCATGTCGGTGCAGGTCCAGGCGGTTATGCCGGCACCTATCTGTGACGGAGTATTGGGCATAGCCCGGACGACCTTTTTCGTTCCAAGAGCAGCCGACAGATGTTCAATTGTGGCGCCGGCAACTATTGAGAGGGCCAGTGATCCTTCGGGAACCAGACCTGTGAGGTCGTTAGTGACGCGCTGCAACCGCTGAGGTTTGACGCAAATAACGATCGCCGAATTCTCTTTCCCGACAGTTTTACCGACCGCTTCCGCGTTGCTCTCAAATGTTTTTATCGCATATTTTTCGCTGAGCTCGCGGCGCCGATTCTCACGCGGATGGCTGGCGACAATATTTTCGGGCCGAACTATCCGCTCTCTCAATAGGCCCGCGATCATCGATTCGGCCATTACACCGCATCCGACAAATGCGAGATCAAGTTCTTTCATCCTATCGGACATATTTGTTATGGGTTTTCCTCTGATGCAAAATGTAGCAGTCGAAAAGATTAAATCACCTAACATGCCGCTGGCCAAACGTTGTTAAAAAAAATGTTGACGATACGCAAATCAAAAGAACGAGACAGACCGGCGATCTGGGAGTTAATCCGTTCGGTTATCTCCACTGGCGACACATATGTTTTCGAACCGGATTCCGACGAGGAAGAGATGATCAGGTATTGGTTCACGTCCGATAAACACGTGTATTCAGCAGAATGGGACGGCCGGTTGATCGGCACGTTTTGGATCAAACCAAATCAGCCAGGCTTTGGATCTCACGTTGCAAATGCCGCGTATATGGTCCTTCCTGCGATGGCGGGACAGGGAATCGGCGGAAAAATGGCTGAATTTTCTATTGACGAAGCTCGTCGGCTCGGTTTTACCGCAATGCAGTTCAATTTTGTGGTCAAGAGCAATGAGGCGGCGGTCCATCTGTGGGACAAACTCGGTTTCGAGATCATAGGCGAAATTCCCGATGCCTTTCGCCACCCGAAACTCGGTCTCACCAACGTCTATATTATGTACCGCCGTCTCTAGTTGGTCTCTATTATTTGGTTTACATTCAGGAAATCGTACAATTGTCTGCTTATGACCATCGACGAACAACTTTCTTATTTGCAAAAGGGCGCAGTCGACGTGATACGGGTCGAAGACCTAAAGGCCAAACTCGAACGAAGCGCCAAAACGGGAAAGCCGCTGCGTGTCAAACTTGGCCTTGACCCGACCGCTCCAGATATTCATCTCGGCCATACGGTGGTAATACGTAAGCTGAAGGCATTTCAGGATCTTGGCCATACAGTAATTTTTTTGATCGGTGATTTTACAGGAATGATCGGCGATCCGTCGGGTAAGAATGTGACGCGGCCGCCGCTTTCACGCGAGCAGATCAACGAAAATGCAGAGACCTACAAGACCCAGATGTTCAAGCTGTTGGATCCTGACAAAACGGAACTGCGTTTTAACGGTGAGTGGATGGACAAATTCACCGCCGCCGACTTCGTCAAACTGACGGCAAAAACTACGGTCAAACAAATTCTCGAGCGCGACGATTTTACCAAGAGGATGAATGAAGAAAAGCCAGTATCGCTGCACGAGCTTTTGTATCCGTTGGTCCAGGGCTATGACTCGGTCGCACTTAATGCAGACATTGAGCTGGGCGGGACAGATCAAAAATTCAACTTATTGATGGGCCGAAATTTACAGCGTGAATTCGAACAAGAGCCGCAAGTCATTATAACGACCCCGCTTCTCGAAGGCCTGGACGGTGTACAAAAAATGTCGAAGTCGCTCGGGAATTACATCGGTATCGACGAATCGGCGGGTGAAATGTTCGGGAAAGTGATGTCGATCTCGGACGACCTGATGTGGCGTTATTATGAACTGCTGACAGACGAATCCGAAAGCTCGATCGCCGACCGGCGCCGGCGTTGTGAAACCGGCGAAGAAAACCCGCGAAATGCAAAGGTCGAACTTGCGAAGAAAATAATTTCGGATTTTCACTCGCCTAAGGCAGGAGTTGAGGCGGAAAATGAGTTCGAACGCCGCTTTATAAAAAAAGAGGCGCCGAGCGAGGTCGGCGAGTGGAAAGTGGCAAGCGGCAAGTACCGGCTTGTCGAACTTTTGACAGACACCGAATTAGCGGCGTCAAAAGGCGAAGCAAAGCGGCTTATAGAGCAGGGCGGCGTCAAGGTAAATGGTGAAAAGGCAACGAATTCGGGAGCTGAGGTTGATCTTACGACCGGTTCGGATATTTTACTTCAAGTCGGTAAACTGAAATTTCTAAGGGTTTTGAGCGAGTAGCCCACCGTTTCCAACTTTTTCAGCCGTAGGGCTCAAATCGAGCGCCTGCAACATTTACAGCTAAACTGCATTTACTTGCAGCCTTTCCGGTTTGTTTTGACATCCCTGTAGCCGTATAATCTAGCTCCATCCGAAAAAGTCATTTTGTCATCCAATATTTTGTAATAATGAAAACTATCGGAACAAGACGAACAGCCTTAACAGCTAGAATAAATTCGTGGACCGCGCGTGATAAATCATTGCGTGACCTCGCCAGTAATCTTTCCCGTGTTGCCCGATATGCGATAGACGAAGCCAACAGTCTTTCTCTCGAGCGCGTTTCGATCACTCTCGACCGTCTTCCGAAAAAGCTTGAGGGCTTCCGGATCATTCATATTTCCGATACTCATCACAGCCCGCTTACATCGCTCGAACATATTTCTCGTACTGTAAAGATCGCAAACCGCCTGAAGCCCGATCTATTTGTTTTGACGGGTGATTATGTTTCACATGAACGAAAGTATATCCGGCCGGTCGCCGAAGAATTGGGTAAATTAGAGGCAGAATTCGGGTCCTTTGGGTGTCTCGGCAATCACGATCACTGGACCGACCCTGAACAGGTCACGCGATGTTTTGAAACCGCGGGAATTAAGATGCTGGTGAATCAGGGAATGCGCTTAGAAGCCCACGGTTCGGCGGTCTGGCTGGCTGGGGTCGACGATCATCTGGTTGGCAAGACAGATATTACGGCGGCTCTTCGGGGTTCGTATCCGGACGAAACGAAACTGCTGTTGGCGCATAACCCGCTGATCTTCAGACAATGTGTAAAGAATGGCGTAGATCTGACATTCAGCGGGCATACACACGGGGGGCAGGTCAAGGTCCGCGATCCACAGAAACGGCTTTTGCCTCGCCGCAAGCTTTCAAGCGGACTGCATAAGCGAAGAGGTTCTCAGATCTATATCACGCGTGGGATCGGTACTGTCGTATTGCCGATCCGATATCAATGTCCGCCTGAAATTTCTCTGATCGAGCTGCATTCGGCCTGATCACCATCTTTAGATAAGCGTCATATACAGACTGTTCATAGAGCCTATTTCGAACTTTCCCATGAACAGTATCCTCACTATCCCAAACCTTCTCACCTTTCTCCGGATGGCGCTTATTCCGGTATTCGCTAGCCTGTTGTTTTACGGCTATAGTGGTGCGGCACTGGCAGTGTTTGTCATTGCGGGAATTTCCGACGGGATCGACGGTTTTGTGGCGCGGCGATTCGGTCAGGAAAGCGAATTGGGGACGATCCTCGATCCGGTGGCAGATAAACTGTTGATGACGACGGCGTTTATTGTGCTGACGATGCCAAATGTGCTGCAGCCTGTGCGGCATCTGCCTGTTCCGTTTTGGGTAACCGCCGCGGTGATCGGCCGCGATGTTCTGATCATCACGGTTGCGGGAGCGATCAATATAATGACGGGTTTTCGAGGGTTCAAGCCCTCGCTGCCCGGAAAAGTAAGCACGTTCGTTCAGGTAATTGCCGTAACACTGATCCTATTAGCGGCGGTATTCGGTTACAGTTTTTACCTGCCCACCACCTATTTTATTGTCGTTCTTATGGCTTTTATTTCGGGGTTTCATTACATTTTTCATGTTTCGAGATTAATGCGTGAAGAAGGATCGGAAGAGAAACAAAAATCAGACGTATAAGATGGACAAACGGGCGGCTTACATTTCGCCAAGCGACGTGTCGTCAATAATATCCGGCATATGTCCCTTCTCGACAGGTTCGGACTCATAAAACTTATCCGCCAGTGGCAGCCGCATTCTGAAATTAGCGCCCAGGCCCTTTCCCGGACTGTCAACCGATATATCACCGCCGTGCAATTCAACGATGTTCCGGACGATCGTCAGCCCGAGGCCGAGGCCTGCAAAATTTCGGCGTGTCGAAGCATCCGCCTGAGTGAACCGATCGAAAATATTCGGAATGAACTCGGCTTCGATGCCGACGCCATTGTCCGCAACGACAATGTCTGCGATCGTGTCTTCCCTTGTAACTGTCACCTCTACGCGCCCTTTTGCCGGCGTGAATTTGAATGCGTTTTGGATCAGGTTGGTTATCGCCTGTTGAAGTCTGACATTGTCCCCCATCATAAACAGCGGTTCGGGTAATCCGTGGACCTCGAATTCGATCTCTTTAGCCGTCGCGATCGGCCCCATCGTATCGGCAACCTCTTTAGCAATGACACCGATATCGATCAGATCTTTTTCGACCCGCATTTTGCCCGAGATGATTCTCGACACATCAAGAAGGTCTTCGATAAGGCTGGATTGCTGCCTCGTATTTCTTTCGATCACCTCCAGAGCCTTCTCCGACCGCTCTTCGTCCAGGATACCGGTCCGGAGCATTCGCACCCATCCGAGCATCGCATTCAAAGGCGTTCTCAGCTCGTGCGATAGGATCGACAAAAACTCGTCCTTCATTTGGTTGGCGGCCTCGGCGTCCTGGCGGGCCTTAGCCTCGATCTCGATCAAACGGACGTTTTCGATCGCCGCGGCCGCCAGATTTGCGATCATTTCGAGTGCGACTATGTGATCCTGAACGAAGGCCCCGGGTGAGTAGGCCTGGACCTCAATGGTACCCGTCACTCTGCCCATGACGATCATAGGAACCGCTATCGAGGACTTTGGGTCGATACCGTCCGCCTCGATCACAACGTGCGGCCGACGGCTCATTACATCCATATATTGATCGACTATGACCGGCCGGCGGGTAAATACCGCTTGAGAGTTAGGGCCGCCATCTTCGGTCAGCTCGATCGGGGGAAGCTGAGAAATGTCGACCTCACCGTTTTGTCCCCAGGCGTACGCGGCCGTCCTCATTCTAGTTAAAGGATCAAAGAATGAAACAAAAAAGGCCGAACAATCCATCGAAGACCGCACAAAATTCAGGATCGTACGATAGATCGTGATCAGGTCACGAGCGGTACCAAAAGTTTGTCCGAGCGGAACGATGCGGGACAATAATTCCTGATATTCGACCGCAGCACGCCTTTCAGCGGCTAACAAAGCTTCTTGTGCCTTTTTTTGATCGTGGATATCGGTTGACGATCCGATCCAACGCGTGATGCTGCCCGACTTGTCTCGAACGGCAACGGCCCGGCTTAGATGCCAGCGATATTCGCCGTTCTTCATTCTCAGCCGGTATTCTAATTCGAGAAAACCGTCGGCGAGTGCCTCTTTCCACGCGGACTCAAGCGTTTCAGCATCGTCCGGGTGTTGAATTCCAGGGCTATCGCTCGCTTCGCCGGTGTCGAAATCAATGCCAGCGTAGTTCTCAGATAAGGAATTATAATAGTCGATCTTTCCTTCGGCATTTGACGTCCAGACAAGATGCGGCATTGCATCGGCGAGGGTTCGATAACGCTCCTCGCTTTCACGAAGGATGGACTCACTCCGCATTCTTTCAAGCGCCAGCCACGTTCGTTCGGCCGCCATTTCAAGCAGCGAGATCTCCCAGGGGTTCCAGCTTCGAACGCGGCTTTTGGATACGATCAAGGTCGATGTCCACTTGCTGCCTCGCATCAACGGAATGGCTACATATGCCCTGATGTTGTGTTTTGTATATCCTTCGCACCGCTCCGGTCCGATCCTGGGATCGGTCATTACGTCACTCACTACGAGAGTGTTACCCTGTTCGATCTCAGTCCGGGTCGCCGCCCATCTTGAGGAGAGCGAGACTTCGCCTTTAAGCCCTGAGTCGGCCTCGTCTCTTCGATATTCCCAGTTGATGATCGCGACATCATTTTCGGCCGCTATTTCGTTAAAGAAACAGCGGTCCAGTTCGAGGTGCCTGCCGATAGCCTCGGTTACATTCAACATCATGTCATCCGGATGTTTCGATACACGGATTATCTCGCCAAGTCGAAGAATAAATTCATTATTGCGCTCGCTTCTTTTTCGTTCAGAGACATCCTGAATGACGGTCAGCGCAAAGTCTTCACCGCCTATCTCGATCTTTTCGGCAGAAAGAAGGCCGATGATGGTCGATCCGTCGCGAATAACAAAATCGTATTCGACGTTCCTTACCTGACCGACAGTGTTAAGTTGGTACAACTCTTCCGAGCGGTCGTCAACACGGGCCCAAAGGCCCAGTTCAACGGTCGTTTTTCCGATGACCTCTTCACGGGAATAGCCGGAAACCTCAACGAACGTATCATTTACCTCGACGAGTGATCCGTCTTTCAAGGACGAGATCGTAAGGATCAGCGGACTTGTATTAAAAGCCTTTGAAAATCTTTCTTCGCTCTCGCGAAGACGCTCTTCAGAGAGTTTTCGACTCGTGATATCGATGCCGACGCCATAAAGCCGGATGGGTTCGCCTTTCTGCGAATATACCGCCTCGCCGCGGCCTTCCATCCAGCGGATCTCTCCGCTCGAATGATAGAAACGAAACTCGACCCAGTAATCCCGATTTTCAGCAATTGCGCTTTCTACCGATCGGCGCAGCATTTCGCGATCGTCTACATATACAAGGTCGATATAATGTTCGTGCGTACCATTAAACTCCCCGGGCGCAAGGCCGAATATCGCTTCCAGCTCTTCACTCCACATTATGGTGTCAGTGGCAATGTCGCTTTCCCACACACCCATGTGGCTGCCGCGCATCGCCATCGAAAGGACCATTTGGTTTTGCCGTAATGAATTCTCGGCGTAAAGCCGATCGGTAATATCGCGAAGCATCGACACGATCACCCGCCTGTTGCCGATGTCACAGCCGACCGAGCTTACATCGACAGGAAAACGCGTGCCGTCGCTTCGAATATGTACGGTCTCGAATTGAGTCCCGTCTCTGTTTGCTAATGCGAACTGCTCCTCTATCAAGTCTCTCGTTTCCGGTGCGCGAAGGTCGAATATCGTTTTTGTCAAAAGCTGTTCCCGAGTGAATCCGTAATGATCGATGGCCGATTGATTAGCGTCGACGATCCGCAGCGTTTCCGAATCAATGAATATGATCAGCTCGCGAGTGCGCATCGACAACAGGCGAAAGCTGTCAGCAGCGGCCCGAGTCTCGATCAGCCGGGTGATATCCCGGGTGATATTTGAGGCCCCGATTATGTTACCGAGAGCGTCCTTGATCGGCGAGATCGTAAGAGCGACATAAACCAGTGAGCCGTCTTTGCGTTGCCGGACGTCCTCGAGGAAGTCGATCTTCTCGCCATTCTTTACTTTGCGAAGGATATCGGCCTCGGTCCCTTCCCCATCGTCATCCGGGAAAAGGAAGGTCACCGGGTTGCCGATGATCTCGGCGGCCGAATACCCAAAGATCTTTTCGGCACCGGCGTTCCAACTGGTGATGATGCCGTTCAAATCTTTACTGAAGATACCGTCGTCCGACGACCGGACGATCGAGGCCAGAAAAGCACTTTGCTTTTCGAGCTCTTTGGCGGCCGTAATGTCACGCTGCGTGCCCCAGGCACGCACCAGAGATCCGTTCTCGATAATGCCTGTTAGATTATTCAGGAAGTAGATTTCACGGCCGTCTGCTGCTTTTTCGTGGGATTCTGCTTCGAAAAGGCGGTAATTCGATTCGATGAATGCCCGTATATAACCTTCGTTCCGGGGATCGGATCTTACCAACAGTTCGTCCAAACGGGCGCCGGTAATTTGGTCAGCCGTCGAATACCCGTATTGTCGGGCCATTGCATCGTTACACTCGGCTAGATAACCGAATTGGTAGGCGAGAGCTATTTGCCGATCGACATCGAGATCGACCGAAATCGGTTCGTTGAGTTCGAGGCGCCAGATACCTTCAGTGCTTGACTCGATAAATGCGCGATAACGCTCTTCGCTTTCACGCAAGGTATTTACCGAATCGATATCTTGTCTGTCGTGCTCCAACCTTAATAAACCCCTTGCGAAAAAATGAGACGGCAGCCGGGTATTGTTAATAAATAATTTTAGGACAAAAGCTCGAAAGGTCAAAACACTTTAATGTCGCCGCAAAAAAGGCCGCATCTTTTGACGCGGCCTTGAAAACAGGATCGATCGCAGATCAAAACTCGAAACGGATCCCGAGTCTGATCTTGCGTGCGCGATACGTTCGTGTCGGCGCGAGAAATGTATCTTCTGCCGCTTTCCTAAGGATCGCATTCGATGAATTAAGGCTGTCGAAGTTGATGAAGTTAGACCCAAAACTGAAGATCGCCATATTCAATATATTGCCGAATTCGGCGGAGGGCCGTAATACAAACCTTTCGCCAAATTTGAACTGGCGGCTAAGGCTAAGGTCAAAGATATATTGTGACGGACCGTGACCGGCGTTTCTTGGAAGGTTGCCCGGACTTCCGATCACGGGTTGGGTCAGCTGAGCCGCCAGTGACGCAGGGAACGACGTCCCAAATGTCCGCCACTGAATGTCATCAAGATTTCCGTTAAAATCAGGCCGGTCGTTGCTGACATCGTCTAGATTTCGATCGTTACCGCCGACTGAAATATTGAACGGGGAACTCGAACCGTAACGGAATAACGGTGAAAGCCTTATTTTTCCTAACCAGACGGGCGTATCGAAATTTCCTGAAAATGCGAGACGGTGACGACGATCCAAAAGACTGCGGGAATATTCGCTGCCAAAATCCCCGACGATCTGTGCCGATGATGTATTAACGATGCCATCATCTTTCAGACTTGCGAGGGTATAAACAAGCCGCATCGAACCGCCAAAACCGTAGCCGAACTTCCGATATCGGTTTCGCAGCTCGAATGTTATGCCCTTGTAATTACTGTTGCCGATCGATGCTACGTGCTCGAACTGGCTGATATTTCCGTTGGCGAAAAACGGGCGAAGTGACTGAATCGCTGCAAGTGCCCGGCAGATAGGCGAAAGCGTCGGCGAATTGATCGGGTCGAGAGCACTGTCGCAATCCGAGCGGTTCTGCGAAGAGCGCAAATTAACGTTGCACGTTTCGGTCGCCGAGCACGATCCGCCGTTCAGATCAAGGAGCCCGACGTCATCGGTCGGTGATCCAAGAAAGAATCTCGAAATACCGCTGTTGATACCTAAAAGATAATCGGTAAATGTGATCGTGCCGTTGCCGTCGCGGTCGGGTATCCCAGCAGGCAGCACAGGTGCATTCGCATTGTATTCACGCCACAAGCGAACCGTTTTATTGATCGTAAAGTTTGTCTCGAAAACCAGACCTTTTACGAGCTCTCGTTCGAATCCAACATTGAACTGATAGCTTTCCGGGATCTTGAGATTTGCGTCCAGCTCGCGAAATCCACCAGATCGCGAAAGTTCGCGAACGGTCATCGTCTGCGTTGCATTGACCTGGATGGGCGTGTCCAACGTCAATGCGTTTGGAAATTGATCGCTCAGAAAGGTACGAATTCGGGCGAATTCCACATTCGACGGAAAGCGGACCCGCGAATCGAATCGCAGCTCCTGTGATCCTGCCGTAAAGTCATCCACCGTACGGAGAAGCACACGATTATAAAATATACCGGCACCGACACGCACGACGGTCTTGTCGCCTTTGAAAGGATTCCACGCCGCCGACACCCGGGGTCCGAAGTTGTCATCGTCCTTGATAACGGTTTCACGCTCGTATCGAAGGCCATAACTGAACGTTAAATTTGGAAACACGCGCCATTCGTCGTGAGCGAACACGCCGATATAATTGTTTGTCAGCTCAGAGTCGGTATTGAAATTCTGCTGAAAACTGGTTACCGAATTTTGGCCGAAGAAGAAGAAATTCGAAAAACGGTAAGTACCGGTCGCGTCAAAACGGTCGATGTATTTCGTCTTCACATTTTGAAAATCACCGCCGAATTTCAGGCTGTGGCCGCCGATAATATGGGTAAGAGTTTCCTGAAACTGCAGCCTGTCTTCCTTGCGGTCGCTTGAACCCGACGTTGAAGCGCTGAATATCTGGCTGGCCGAGAAGGGTTCATCGGGCGGTGTAAAGCCGCCGACAATGATCACCGGCGTGTCTTCGCCGGAAACCGGTGCAGAACTTGGCCGCAGTTTCGAATACTGAAAGCGGAACTGATTTACGGTCCGTGATCCAAGTACGAGGTTGTGCGTGGCATTGATCGCGTCCGAATCTCGAATGCGTCCGATCAAAGCGTCGGCGAGTCGATTCGTTCCGCTGAACTGCCGAAGGTCATTGGAACGCCCCATTTGATAGCCGAAAGTAAAACTGTTCGCCTGATTCAAATTCCAGTCCACTCGTGTCGAGAAGATATGCTTTTTAGACGGGGTGTCGACAGCCTGTATATACGGTGCTACAAGTACCGAATTCGCACCCGTATTTGACGGAAAAGTTGTGGTTGGATTCGTCGGTGCCGGCAATTCGAACCGGGAAGTGTTGTTTACAGGAACGAAAACGTCGATCAATGTGCTGTCTTCGATCTTATCGAATTCATAGGCTGAAAAGAAGAACAGCTTGTTTTTGACGATGGGACCGCTGAATGTAACTCCGGGGTCGTAATTTGTAAAAGGGACCTTTTCGATACCGCGGCGGTTATTGTTCCACGTGTTCGCGTTAAGGGCCGAATCACGGTAGAAAAAGAACGCACGGCCGCGAAACTTGTTCGACCCGCCGCGTGTACGGATATTCACACGTCCGCCGGAGGCTCTGCCATACTCGGCTGAAAACTGATTGGTAACGACCTGGACCTCGCTGATCGCCTCGATCGAGGGCTGGAATCGAAATCCGGCCGAACGATCATCGTTATTGTCCAGACCGTCGATCGTAATATTGTTTGAATATGCGGCACCGCCAGAGAGGGCAAAAGTGCCCGCCTCTTCGGGTGTGCTGCCTTGAGCATAGCTGCCACGGGTTCCGCGGTCATCTGACAGATCGCGGGTCGAAAGCGGCTCTTCGGTTACGCCGCCGAGAGTAAACACGAGGTCAAGAGGGTTGCGGGTGTCATTTGGAAGTTCTTCGATCTCACGCTGTGTAACGGTACCGCCAACGATCGTCCGGGTAATGTCGACCACAGGTGTATCATCCTCACCGACGGTCACCGTTGCTTCTGCCTGAACGGTTGCAGGAGCCAGAGTAAAGTCGAGCTGCAGGCTTTGTCCCGAGACCGTCTGCAGATCGACCCTTTCTTTCGCACCGAATCCGGTCGCTGACGCCGTCACCTTATAAAGACCCGGTTTTAACTCAATTATTCGGTAGCGGCCTTCTTCATTAGCGGTTACGGTCCGTTCTGCTCCGGTCTCGACGTTCCTGGCCGTCACGCTTGCGCCAACTATCGCTAAATTGTTCGAGTCGGCGATCTTACCGGTTATCGTAACGTCGTCGAGATCCTGGGCAGTGGCTGAAATGGAAGCACCGCAGAATAGCACCGCCAAAAGTGTGGAAAACACACAGATTCCAAAAAACTTCTTCATTTACAAACTCCTGAATAGACTTGGTCGGGGTTGAGAATGGGATATTTTGACCTAAAACTGGCGTCTTGTAAAGAATAGGCGGGCGTCTCGAAAAAGGGTCGGCAAGATCCTCGATAAGGCGAACCTGCTTAGGACTGATCTTCGTCAAAGATCTCGATAAACTCAGCTCGGCGGTAGCGAGAGATCGGGATCAAAGCGTCGGTGCGTCCTTCTGGGTTATCCGATCCGAATTCTCCGGCATGGGACTTCAGATATTCAAAAAAGCGTTCGAATTCTCGCTGCATAGCGTTCATCTTTTCACGCATATTTAGAATGATCTCGACGCCGGCGAGATTTACACCGAGATCGCGGGTCAGTGAAAGAATGACCTCAAGTCGTTCGAGATCCGAATCTTCGTAGAGCCGGGTGTTGCCGATCGAGCGCGACGGTTTGAGCAGGCCTTCGCGTTCGTACAGTCTTAAGGTCTGCGGATGAATATCATAGAGTTCCGCGACTGCACTGATCGTATATGTCTTTACCTTTCGTTTCATCTGTCTAAAGTTAGCGCTACGCCAGTCAATCCAGTCCCATCACCTTGCGCGGGCTTTCGGGATTAAGCTTTTCAAATTCCCGAAGTGATTCCTTGGTTTCCTCAGAAATGACGCGAGGCAGCGTGATCTTGACCTCAATGAACTGATCGCCTCTCAGCTTAGGGTTTCTCAACGACGGAAATCCACGCTCTCGAAGCCTGAATTTCTGTCCCGATTCCGTTCCAGCCGGTATCTTTAACTGTGCTTTGCCCTCGACCGTCGGTACCTCTATTTTTGCGCCCAGTGCCGCTTCCGGAACAGTGATCGGAACGGTCACATAGATGTTGTCGCCCCGGCGTTCGAGAAATTTGTGTTTACCGACGTTGGTCAGAATATAAAGGTCGCCCGGTTCGGCGCCCAGCCGTCCGCCATGCCCTTTCTTCGGAATTCGTACTCGCGAACCTGTATCGACACCGGCAGGTATCCGGATCTTTACCTGTTCTGTCTTTGGAGTGACGCCTTTGCCGTTACACAGTGAGCAAGGCGTTCGCCGTCGGCCCGTTCCCTCGCAATCCGGACACGTTTGGGAAAATTGCAGGCGACCGCCGGTTTTCAATACCTGGCCGGCGCCTTTACATGTGGGACACGTAATGACCGGCCCGCCCGTATCACCCGCACCCTGGCATCTGGAACACTGTTCCGAGCGATTGACGGTAATGTTCGTCGTCATCCCGGAAAATGCCTCTTCGAAGCTGAGAGCAAGCGGGATCTCGATATCGCGGCCTTTCTTTGGCAGTGGTCTCGGCGGTTCGGGTTCACGCCGGGCCTGAGCGCCGCCGCTGCCGCCAAAGAGATCAGAAAAGATGTCCCTGAAACTGGAACTGCCGCCAGATTGTCCACCGGAAAAATCGAATCCCGAAAAGTCAAACCCGGCTGCACCCCCACCGCCGCCGGCTGCCGCACCGGCGCCAAACGGCGAGTCGGCGTCGAGATTATCGTTGTAATACCCAAAACGGTCAAAAACCTTTCGCTTCTTTTCGTCTGAAAGAACGTCGTAGGCTTCCTGCACCTCTTTGAATTTCTCCTCCGAGGCTTTGTCATTGGGATTCACGTCGGGGTGAAACTTTCGCGCCAGCCGACGATACGATTTTTTTATCTCGTCAGCTTTGGCGTCCTTTTTGACACCCAGTAACTGGTAATAATCTTTTTTTGCCATTTAGTTAGCGAGCAGTGAGCTGTAAGCAGTGAGCAGTTTAGCCCAATGTGATCACGGTTCAAAACACCTGATAGATACAGAAAACGGTAAGCAGTGAGCGGCGAACCCACTGCTTACCGCTCACTGCTTAATGCTTACTTTTTCTCGTCTTCGACGTCGACATACTCGGCGTCGATAACGTTGTCATCACTCGTTGATGTCGTTCCACCATCGCCTTCGGCACCGGCCGACGCCGACGACGCCTGCTCGGTCTCTCCGGTTTCGCCGCCCTGTCCCGCCGCGCCAGCCTGACTGTAAAGCACTTCAGCCAGTTTGTGCGATGCTGTCTGCAGCCTTTCGAAAGCCGAATTCATCGGATCCGGGTCTGAACCGGCGAGTGCCGTCTTAGCATCCGCGATCGCCGATTCGAGCTCGCCCGCTGCCGCGGCATCCACCTTTTCCTTATTCTCGGTAAATGTCTTCTCGACACTATAGACCAGACCATCCAAACGGTTCCGGGCCTCGATCTCCGCCTTCTTCTTTTCGTCCTCGCCGGCGTGCGATTCGGCATCCTTCATCATCTTGTCGATCTCTTCCTTTGAGAGACCCGACGAGGCGGTGATAGTGATCTTCTGCTCCCGGCCGGTTCCAACGTCCTTAGCCGAGACGTTCACGATGCCATTGGCGTCGATGTCAAAAGTAACTTCGACCTGCGGAACACCGCGCGGTGCCGGCGGTATTCCGACCAGATGGAATTTGCCGAGCGTTTTGTTGTCTGTCGCCAGCGGACGCTCGCCCTGCAGCACGTGGACCTCGACCGACGTCTGATTATCCGAAGCAGTCGAAAATATCTCACTTTTTCGCGTCGGTATGGTCGTGTTTCGCGAGATCATCTGCGTGAAGACGCCCCCTAATGTCTCGATCCCGAGCGTGAGAGGCGTGACGTCAAGAAGCAATATGTCGGTCTTTTCGCCGCCGAGTACGCCGGCCTGGACCGCCGCGCCAAGTGCTACGACCTCATCCGGATTCACAGATTTGTTCGAATCCTTTCCAAAAAATGCCTTGACCATTTCCTGGACTTTCGGAATTCGAGTCGAACCTCCGACAAGAACGATCTCTTCAATATCCTTCGGCTCGAGTCCCGCGTCCTTGATAGCCTTTTCCACGGGCGGCATCAACCGCTTGAGGATCGGTTCAACCAAGGCCTCAAACTTTGCCCGCGTCAGCTTCATCACCAAATGCTTCGGACCGGATGCATCCGCGGTGATAAACGGAAGGTTGATCTCGGTCTCCATCGTCGACGAGAGCTCGACCTTTGCTTTTTCAGCCGCTTCTTTGAGCCGCTGGAGCGCCATCTTGTCGTTGTGAAGGTCGATACCCTGATCCTTCTTGAATTCTTCGATGATCCAATTGATCAAAACCTCGTCAACGTCGTCGCCGCCGAGATGGGTGTCGCCATTGGTCGATTTGACCTCGACAACGCCTTCGCCGACCTCGAGTACCGAGATGTCGAAAGTACCGCCGCCGAAGTCGAATACGGCGATCACCTCATCCTTTTTCTTATCGAGGCCATATGCAAGTGCGGCCGCCGTCGGTTCGTTCACGATACGCAGAACGTCAAGACCCGCGATGCGTCCCGCATCCTTGGTCGCCTGCCGCTGTGCATCATTAAAATATGCCGGTACGGTAATAACAGCCTTTTCGACCTTAGAACCGAGGTAATCTTCAGCCGACTGTTTGAGTTTTTGCAAAACCATTGCCGCGATCTCAGGCGGACTATAATGTTTGCCGTCGGCACTGATCCGAACATCACCGTTATCGGCCTTTTCGACCTTATACGGAACCTGTTTGATCTCTTCTTTGACCTCATCGTACTTTCGGCCCATGAAACGTTTGATCGAATAAAGGGTGTTCTCCGGATTGGTAACGGCCTGTCGTTTTGCGACCTGTCCTACCAAACGGTTGCCGTCCTTGCCAAATGCGACGACGGAAGGCGTTGTACGACCGCCCTCAGAATTAGTGATCACGATAGGCTCGCCGCCTTCCATTACAGCAACGACCGAATTCGTTGTGCCGAGATCGATACCAATTATTTTGCTCATCCTGTGTATCTCCAATTAACTAAAATAGCTCTGCTCACACAATAAAAGTAAGAATTAGTTGAGCCTAACGGAAGTATAATAGTTGAGTGTGTTGTTGTCAAGTTTATTTCCACCCTCTTTAACACGTGTCTCAGTTTTTATTTATTATGGGGTTCGATCCAATTATCGAATGTCCTGAGATGCTCCTGGCCCTGATCCCGCTTTTTTATGGATTTCTGATGGCGTTTATGATAGTTTTATAATGTTGAACATCCTTGTTCACGCTCGCCGTATGAATGAAGTCCTCGACAAGCCCGGGACACCGATCTCCGAAGTTTCTATTGAATCCGTATTGCTCGACGCAGACCTTTTTGTAAAGTACGCGTCGGCGGACAGGGCGTTTCTATTACTGAAAGAATCACTCGACCGCAGCCCGCGTTCAATAGCTCTCAGAGAAAAACTCAAAGACATCTGTATCAAACAGAAGAATTTGAACGAGGCCGCAAAGCAATGCCTCGCCTTGGTGAGCCTGTACATCGCCCGCGAAGAATTCGATATCGCCTATGACCGGCTGCAGGAAGCAAAGCTGCTTGATCCGCGGATATCGGTCGCACCTGGGCTTGAGGCGATCCGACGTGCGCGGCGCCCTGACTTTGCCGTTCACCGCGATAAAACCCCTCAGCACGTGAGAACGGATGTTACGTTTGCCGGTAACCTGGGTTATGTATCGATATTCGACGCAGTACAGGTGATCGAAAGTGGGAAGATGACGGGGCTTCTGGTACTCAAGTCGGACATGCATCTCGCCAGCGTCTCTTTCAACGACGGAAAGATCGTCGACGCCGAATGCAACGGCCGGAATGGAACGGTTGCATTTCGCGATATTATCGAAATAGGCAACGGAACCTTTGAATTCACCACATCGGAATCTGAGTTTCCGGTAGTGATCAGTATCGTCAGCAATACCAATTTCCTTCTCGACGTTCTTACGGAATTGGATAATGAGCGGGCCGAAAAAGACGGCCTTCGCGACGTTGGCGATGAAATAGCACAATGACTTCAAAGGTGCCACAGAACTTTCTAGTTCGCTAAAGCAAATGCAATTGGGCCCCGGTCGAGAGTCGGCGTTCGATGCCGCGTTTGCGTGAATCAGGCTTGATTTCCCGCCCCAAATACCCCAAAATATAGTGCTGTCTAAGGCTCACGGCACTATAGAATGTTCAAACTCCAGCGCCTCGAAATCACAGGCTTCAAGTCCTTTGCCGATTACACCGAAATAGTATTTACCGGCAATGGTATTACCGCGGTCGTCGGACCGAACGGATGTGGCAAGTCGAATGTTTCCGACTGTATCTCGTGGGTACTCGGCGAACAGCGCGCTAAATCGCTTCGCGGAGCCGAAATGAAGGATGTTGTATTTCAGGGCACGAAGAATCGGAAGCCGAGCGGTATGGCCGAGGTCGTGCTTCATCTCGTTCGCGACGAGGATGTCTCTGATAATGATGGGATCGAACTCGACGACATCGACGCAACGCTTAACGAGATCGATGAACAGGCGGTAGACGTCGGCGCTCTGCAGTACAGCGAGAATGAGACCGACATTGAAAATGTGGGAGTTACAAACGGCTCATATTCAGATAACGCCGAATTCGAGACCGTTCGGGCCGCTCAGGTTGGCTCGGTCCAGACCGTTGAGCGAACAATAAAAACCAAGCGACATTGGCGGCCCCGTTCGTTCGCGTTGGATTTTGCACCGGGCGAAGCCGTTTCTGTGACACGCCGGCTTTATTTGTCGGGAGAAAGTGAGTATCAACTGAACGGAAAGACCTGCCGGCTTCGGGACATCCAGGACCTGTTTGCCGGTACGGGATTGTCGGGTTCGCATTACGCGATCATTGAGCAGGGCCGCATCGGACAGATCCTTTCGGCAAAGCCGGCAGATCGCCGGAATCTGTTGGAGGAGGCGGCCGGGATCTCAAAGTTCCGTACCCGTCAGCGTGCCGCCGAAGCGCGACTCGAATCGGCAAGATCGAATCTCGGCCGCATTTCGGATATCGTGTCCGAGATCGAAAAGCAGGCGAATTCGCTGCGTCGTCAGGCTGCAAAGACAAGGCGGTATATCGCACTCAGAGACGAATTTCGAGAACTTCTTCGCCATTTGTACGCTGCCGAGGGGAAACATTTTTCTGAGTTGATCGAAATCTTGCGGCAAAAACACTCCGATGCGACGTCAGCCGAAAAAGAGCTAAGCCGCGGCGTGGAGCGGAAGGAGAAAGACTTCCGCAAGGCAACCGATGAAGCACGTGCCGCCGAGGAAAGCCTCGCCGAGATCCGTAAACTGCATTCTGAAAAGGCGCTTGAACGCGATCGCGCTGAACGCGAACATCGCTATCGTTCGGAACAAATTGTCGGTCTAAACAACCGTTCTCAAGCGATCTTGACAGAGATCGATGCGGCTAACGCCCGAAGCGAACTGATCACCGCGGAAATTGACCGACTTTCGGCCGACGACGCAAAAGAGCGGGCTGAGGCAGATGCTTCGCGGCTCATCCTGGAAGCTACGGAAAAGGTCTATTCCGAAAAGATGGATGAGGTTCGACTGGTCGAATCCGAGCTGGAGGCCCATCGTAACAAGCTGCTCAAGCAAATGGCAGCGGTCGAGCGTCTGGATGAGTACCAAAATCATTTAAACGGCAATCGAAACCGCCTTAATGAGCGGTTGAACGGACTATTTCGCGAGGCCGAAAGAACCGAAGAAGCGTTGACGGAATTTCGGGTAGAAGCGAACAATGCTGCGGAAGCGATCAAAGCGGAAACCGCAAAACTGAATGGCTTTCAGGAAGAAAAGCTGCAACTGCTTGTCAAGACTAGCGCCGCACGTGACGAACTTCGCATCGCCGATGAAAATCTCCGCGCTGTCGAATCCGAGTTTTCACGGACGAAAAACAGGCTCGAGACGCTGCGCGAGCTTGAAGAAAAACGTACAGTTTACGCTCCCCAAATTCAAAAACTTTTTACGCGTCAGGCCGAGATCGGTGTCGGATTTGCCGGCGTTCTTGCGGATATCCTGAACGTCGAGGAAAAGGCCGAGCGAGCCGTTGAACATTTACTCGGTCCGCTGCTGCAGTCGGTGCTCGTTGCGTCGGAGAAAGATGCCAAAAAACTTTCCTTCTGGCTTCGTTCGAACGCGATCGGCCGCGTTGCGGTCCTTGTTGCTCCAGCGGACACGACGTCCATAGCGACAACTAAAAGTTCGCGAGGGAAAACGTTGATCGAGGATCTGCTTGGCGTGTCGGACGAAGTACGCGAATTACTGAGAAAAGTGTTTCCGGCTGAAATGTCGACGCAGTTTGTTGACGATCTGATCGAGGTCGAACCAGTAAACGGGACGTCCTATGCAGATACAAATGGCGACCTGTTGATCGGCGGCCGAATGGCTGTCATAGGCAACGATGTTTCCGATAAAAAAAGTGCGTCGCTGTTGGCGTTCAAGCGGGAACTCTCTGAGCTCCAAAGGGCTCAGGACAAACTATCGAAAACAGTAGATTCCGCAGCTAAAGAAGCAGAGACAAGACGTCGGGCGGTCACAGCTGTTGAGGAAGAGACCGTCGATCTTCAGTCTCTGATAATAAAGGTTGAACGCGGTCTGCTTAACCTCGAACACAACGAAAGGAATTTGCTTCAAGAGGTCGAGCGGGCTGAGCGACATCAAAGGGTGATCCGTGACGAACAGGAGTTGATCCAACAGGAAATTCTCGACGCCGACGAACAGCTGAAAACTTCGGAAGTCAGCCGCCAGGCCGCCGAAAGCGAGCGTGAGTCGCTGGCGGCGGAACTCGAATCGATCAATAAACGGCTTGGAGTCGCGCGGGAACGTTCGGAAGCCGAAAATGCTGTGCTAAGTGAAAAACGCACGCTGGCTGCGACTTCAGGCGAACGCCGACGGTCGGTCCAATCGGCATTGCGGCGAGTTGAGAATGAAAGAAAAGATACCGAGTCGCGGATCTCGGCTTTGTCACATGAGCTGCGTGAGATCGAAACGAATCTTTCTGACCTTCGGAAAACGGTGTCGGCGATCGCCAACCTCTTGGGATCGGTCGAGTCAGACCAGGAAACCGAGCGAACTGAACTTGATGCGGCGGTCGCTGCTGTTACAGCTGCCCGAGAGGTTGCGGATGCTGCCAGTTCTGAGCTGGCTGATCTGAATCGGCACTCTGCTGAAGCGATCAATGAGCGGTCGGCGATCGAGGTACAGCAGACCGAAGCTGTCACGCGACTAGAAAATCTAAAAGAAAAGTGCTATGACGAACTTCATCTTGAGCTGAGTTCTTTAGTAAATGAAGAACCGGTCATCGACGAAGTCGAACTTGATCAGACCCGGGCCAATGTCGAAGAGATACGCGACCGTCTCGAAGGATTCGGTGCCATCAATATGCTGGCGGTCGAGGAGCTCGGCGAAACCGAGGAAAGGCTGGTTTTTCTTACTGGCCAGAGACAGGATATCGTTGACAGCATACGATCGGCCGACGAGGCCCTGAAAGAGATCAAGGAACGATCGCGTTCGAGATTCAAAGATGCCTTCGAATCCATCAATGCGAATTTCGCGCAGTTCTTTCGAGAGCTTTTTGGCGGCGGCCGCGGCGAAATGACCTTGCTCGAATCCGAAGACGTGCTCGAAGCCGGGATCGAGGTCGTCGCTCAGCCGCCGGGCAAAAGATTGCAAAACATACTTCTGCTTTCCGGCGGCGAAAAGGCGATGACCGCAATTGCACTTGTCCTTGCGATCTTTAAATATCGACCATCGCCATTTTGTCTGCTGGATGAGGTAGACGCTCCGCTCGATGACGCCAATGTCGGACGCTTTGTAAATAAGATCGAGGAAATGGCTGAAAAAACGCAGTTCATCGTTATTACTCATAATAAGCGAACGATGGAAGCCGCCCGAGCCCTATACGGTGTTACGATGCAGGAACCGGGCGTTTCCCGGATCGTTTCCGTTAAATTCGACTAGTCAATAAACTCTCTCGCCATTTGTTACATCCAATTCAAGGTCCGTTTGAAGCCGAAATATGAAGCATAAAACTTTAATGCTTGCCATGTGTGCCGTGGTTGTCTGCTGTGTAGGTGCGTTTTCTGCCCGGGCGCAGGCAAAAAAGAAAAAGCCGGCTGCCAGATCAGAGACAAAGCAGACGGCACGATCGGAATCTGGTACTGAAATAGAGGACCGAAAGAATATCGAATTGCCCCCGAAAAAGAACGGCCGTCCAGCTGATGTGAGCCAATCTGTCAAAACCGCTTCGAGCCAGCCGCCGGCAGTCGTTGAACCGGAATATGTCTACGAGTTTTCTCAGCCGGATTTTCCGATCGGTAAGATCGTGATCGTTCATGATGACACGGGAAAGGGCACGATCGAATTTACAAAAAAGGGTGCCGACGAGGCCATCAAGGATCCGATCGTTGTGCCAAATGGCGCGCTCGAACTCATCCGAAAGGCATTAAGCGACCTCAATTTTCTTGATTCGGCGGAAGATTATCAGTACGCGAAGGATTATTCGCATCTCGGCAACATCGTCTTCCGCCTAAATCGAGGCGGCCGGCAGCGAAGCGTAAAATTCAACTGGACGGAAAATAGATCGGCGAGAATTTTGGCAGATGAGTACCGCAAGATCGGAAATCAATTCATATGGATCTTTGACGTGACGGTCGCCCGGGAAAATCAGCCTCTAGAGACGCCGCGGCTGCTCGATTCGCTTGATTCGCTTTTACGGCGAAACGAGATAGCCGGCCCCCGCGAAATGACAGCGGTCTTACAGAGTTTGACAGACGATGAGCGCATTCCGTTAATATCACGCAATCACGCCGCACGGCTGATAAAACAAATCGACAAATCAAAAAAATAGAGTGCAGATCTTGTTCTGAACGACGGGACATTTTGCGTTCGAATTCAAAAAAAGCCCCAAATGACCGAAAGAACAGTCTGCCTGTGCGGACCCGCCTATGCGCCCGCAGGTGCGATCTTTTCAGAAACTTCCGGTTCGCTTGCCGGAGAGATCTCGTCTGAATCGGCGATCAAGGCTTTTTCGACTATTTGTTTTTGTTCAAGCTCATGGATCGCATAAGAGCCGGTCGCCGGCGATGCCGAAGGAACTCGGCCGACATATGTAAGCGAAACCGATCCCGGCAAAACAGCTCGCAGCCGCGGCTCGACAAACGTCCAGCCGCCCATATTTTGGGGTTCTTCCTGGGTCCAGAAAACCTGGGTCACATTCTTGTATTCAGCAAGCGTCCGCTCCAGTGATTCACCAGGGAACGGATAGAACTGTTCGAGGCGTATGATCGCCACGCGCTTGTCATGCGCATCTTCGCGCCCGGCTTCGAGGTCGTAAAAGACCTTGCCGCTGCACAGCACGACACGCTTGACCGCGTCTTTATCCTGAACCTTCGCGTCGTCGATCAGCGGATAAAATCCGCCGCTCGAAAGCTGGTCGATGGTCGAACTTGCTGCCGGAAGCCGCAAAAGACTCTTCGGCGTCATCACCACCAGCGGCCGGACGATATCCTGTTTAACCTGACGCCTGAGCAAATGAAAATACTGCGCCGGCGTAGTCGGATAGCACACCTGCAGATTATTTTCAGCACAAAGCTGCAGATAACGCTCAAGCCGTGCCGATGAGTGCTCGGGGCCCTGACCCTCGTATCCATGCGGCAGCAAAAGCACGAGTCGGCATTGCTCTTTCCATTTATCCTCCGATGCGGCGATATATTGATCGATTATTACCTGCGCGCCATTCGAAAAGTCGCCGAATTGGGCTTCCCACATTACGAGGTCATTGGGGCAAACGATCGAGTATCCGTATTCAAAACCGAGAACTCCTGATTCAGAAAGGGAACTGTCATAGACATAAAAGCGTGCCTTCAGATTCGTTTCGTTCCTGAGCTCGGTCAACGGCGACCAGCGTTCGCCGGTCATCGTGTCATACATCGATGCGTGCCGCTGCGAGAATGTTCCGCGGCCAGAGTCCTGCCCGCTTAGTCTGACCGGAAAACCGTCAACGACCAGTGATCCGACGGCGATCGCCTCTGCAAATCCCCAATCCATCGGCACTTCGCCCGCACCCATTTTTGCACGCCGTCCAAGCTGGCCTACCATTTTAGGATTAACGTGAAAGTTATCAGGAACAATAGATATCTTTTCTGAGACAGCCGCGAGAACGTCAGACGAGATGCCGGTCTCAAGGACTGCCGAGCCGTCCTCTTCAACGGCGGCCGGCGGCAGCTCGGCCCGTTTCGGTTTTTCAGCCGCAATGCGTTTAGCGTTCTGAAGAACGTTCTCGTATTTCTCGACGACCTTGCCTGTCAGCTCGTTCAAACCGACTTCGGTGATCACGCCCTCGCGAATGAGCTGCTCGGCGTATATGTGTCGGGCGCCGGGGTGTGCCTTTACACGGGCGTACATGAGCGGCTGTGTATAGCTTGGCTCGTCGCCCTCGTTATGGCCCAGACGCCGAAATCCGACCAGATCAAGCACGACGTCTTTCATGAATTGGCGTCGATAATCAAGAGCGATCTGTATAACCCGAAATGCGGCCTCAGGCGCGTCACCATTGATATGAAAGATAGGCGTTTGCGTGATCTGCGCCGCATCGGTCGAATAGATCGAGCTTCGTCCCAATTGTGGCGACGTCGTAAATCCGATCTGATTATTGATCACGATGTGTATCGTACCGCCGGTTCGATATCCGGGTAAATTCGCTAGCTGAAGCGTCTCCATCACGATACCCTGACCCGCGAAAGCCGCGTCACCGTGAAGCAGAACGGGCAATATTTGTGAATATACCTCGTCGCGTGTTTGCTGCTCGCCGTTGCGCAGGTCGTCCTGCTTGCCGCGCGCCATGCCTTCCACAACGGGATTTACAAACTCGAGATGGCTCGGGTTGCAGGAAAGCTGGATGCGAATATCTTTACCGCTCCGGGCCTTGCGAATTCCGGTCGCTCCCTGGTGATATTTGACGTCGCCTTCATCGGCCGGAAAGCTGGGATGTGATGTGCCTTCAAACACGGCAAAGATCCGTTCGGCCATATCGCCGGTCTCGGCGTTGCCGACGATATTAGAGAGCACATTCAATCGGCCGCGATGGGCCATTCCCATGTAGATCTCGTTCACACCGCGTTCCGACGCGCCCTCGACCAGCTGGTCGAGCATCGGGATGACAGTTTCACACCCTTCGAGGGAAAACCTCTTTTGTCCGAGATACTTCTTATGCAGGAATTGCTCGAACTGCTCTGCTTCGATCAGCTTTCGCAGAAGGTCGATCTTGAGACTTGCATCAAGCGGGACGGTGTCGACAAATGCCTCGCGAATTCGCTGTCTGATCCAGTCCTTTTCTTCGCGGCTTTGAATGTGTCTGTATTCGATCCCGACCTTGCCTGAATAGGCGCTTCTTAATATTTCCAGGATGCGACGAAGTGATGCGGTCTTTTCGCCGTGAAGTCCGCCCGTAATGAATTCACGGTCGAGGTCCCAAATCGTAAGGCCAAAGGCTTCAAGCTCGAGTTCTGTCGTTTGGTGCGATGTCATATTCAGCGGATCTATATCCGCCAAAAGGTGTCCGCGGGTGCGGTACGCATTTATGAGCTGTAAAACGTTCGCCTGTTTTTCGGCCTGTTCGCTGAATCGGTCGCCGCCCAAAAGTGATGGGTTATAGTCCTCGGCCCACCGAAGAGGCGGATAATTTATCCCCAGGTCCTCAAAAACCTCAACATAGAAATCTTCATGGCCGATCAAAAACTTATGTATCTTAGCCAAGAACAATCCGCTTTCGGCTCCTTGAATAACACGGTGATCGTAGGTGCTCGTAAGCGTAATGATCTTGCTTATGCCAAGCTGAGAAAGAGCACCGGCAGTCATCGCCTGATATTCGGCAGGATATTCGATCGCGCCGGTGGCAATGATCACACTCTGGCCGGCCATCAGCCTCGGGTTGGACGCGACCGTGCCGAGAGTGCCAGGGTTCGTAAGCGAGATCGTCGTTCCCTGAAAATCAGCGATCTCGACTTTTCCTTCGCGTGCTCTTTTGACCGTTTCATTGTAGGCGGCAAAAAACTCGGAGAAGTTCATTTTTTCGGCGCCTTTTATATTGGGGACCAGCAAATTCCGCGAACCGTCCTTTTTCTCAATATCGATCGCAATACCCAGGTTTATTGAATGGTTCTCAATTCGCGACGGTGTCTCGTTGACCAGCCCGAACGAATTGTTCATTTGCGGATAGGCCTTTGCCGCCTTAATGATCGCCCACGCTATCAAATGCGTAAACGAAGCTTTCCCGCGTCCCGAACTCTGGAGATGTGTGTTAATGATACGCCGATTTTCTTCGAGAACTTTGACTGGAATGGTGCGAAGACTAGTGGCCGTCGGAACCGTTAGGCTCAACTCCATGTTCTCGACGATTATCTTGGATGGACCGACTATCGGTTTAGAATCAGAATCAGGGCCGACAGCCGCTGACATTTGAGGTCTTATTGGGACTGATTTCGTTGGCTGCGTGACCGACATCGGACGAGCCGGCTCCGGCTTACTGCCTTCAACATCTTCGAGGCGTGACCCGTTAGCAAGAAGGTCATCAAAATAATTCCGCCACGATTCATCGACAGAATTTGGATCGGCCTTGAACCGGGCCAAAAGGCCCTCGACGTAACTTGCGTTCGCTCCGAAGTTCTCAGCTATGAACTCGGATATATTTGTTGTATTTGTGCTCACGATGTATTCGATGTACCTCTAAAAACTACTAAGGGTGCAAATGAATATTTTAACTCAGAACACAAAAAATTACAGCCTTGTTGACGAAGAAGACCCGTTCTCTGGTCAATGTCGAATCGGGTTGGGGATCGTAATATCGAGGTCGACAGGTACCACTCGTCTGAAGCTGAAGCCGTATTTTTTGAATCAGCCAAATACGAATATGCGACCCGTCACACGCCAGGGTTCTTCGGCGGTTCTGACTTCTCTTAAAGCGGCTTTAAAGACGTTGCTAAATGGCACGATGAGACGGATCTTTTCAGGCAGAAGTAGTACGGATCGCCGGTCTATTTCGAACGGCGTCGATATATCAGCCGCGTCAATTTCGATGCCGTTTACGCGAAAGTCGTGAAATGCGATGCGATCAACCCGCCCCTTTGCATCGATCCCGCTTAATTCGGCTGCGATCTCGAGAGTGATCCCGGACAAAGAAACATCCGTTAGGTCTGCTTCAGTCGTCCGGACGCTGCCCTGTTTGCCGTCCTTCACGAGAATAGGTGTTTGCACGACCTTATAGCCTGCGATCTTTTCAGGAAGTTTTTGCGACGAGCCGAAAGAGGTTAGAGCCGTTATTGCGAGAGCAGCAGCAACAAACAGACGAACGAATTCCAGCCGATCGATTTTGACCGGCCTCTTCATGCGTTAGAGGTTGATGAGGCGTGGGATTTTTCGTCGGAAGGGGGCGGAATCGCGGATTGCCCAAGATCCAGCTTAATGGCGTCCAGTATTCCGTTGATGAACTGGGTCGCCTCGAACGTAGAAAAGCGGCGTGCGATCTCAAGAGCTTCATTGATGACGACGGTATGGGGCGTGTCTTCAAACAGAAACTCGTATACGGCTAACCTGAGGACGTTTCTGTCGACAATTGCCATACGTTCGATCCGCCAGTGCTCGGCGCGCGTTCGGATCTTATCATTGATCTTTTCCAGATTTGTGAGTGTACCGTTGACGAGACTGTTCGAGAAATCACGGGTTCGGTCGTCAAGGTCAGCGTCGCCCAGCTCTTGCCAAAAGTTATGGGTGAGCAGTTCGTCAGGCTCCTTCACTACATCAGCAGCGAAAAGCATCTGAAGCGCGCATTCCCGAGCTTTGCGGCGGGTTCCCGAACCCTTTCCATCTTTTTCAAACGACATGCGGAAAAACCTTGTCTTTACCGGCGGGCTCTTCGGCCCCGCTGTCCATCTGGCTATACAGATCGACAATTTCGACCGCTGCTGAGGCCGCTTCATAACCTTTATTGCCCGCCTTAACGCCGCACCGGTTGATCGCCTGTTCAAGCGTATTCGCCGTCACAACGCCAAACATGACCGGAACACCGGTTTGCAACGCGGCATTTGCGATCCCCTTGGCCGCTTCGCCCGCAACATAATCAAAATGAGGCGTTTCGCCCCTGATAACGACACCGAGAGCGATCACAGCATCAAACCTACCCGTTTTCGCAGCCTTCAGCGATGCGAGCGGCAATTCAAATGCGCCGGGAACCTTAAAGATCTCGATAGAGCCTTTAGCGGCGCCAAAACTTTGAAGTGCGTCAACGGCGCCGTCAAGCAGTTTCGACGTCAGGAAATCATTCCAACGGCTAACGATAATTGCAAACTTTGAGTCCGATGCATTTAATCGGCCGCGATGTATTTTGGTTTCCAAAACTGAGCTCCTGCGACATATGACAATGTCAGCGCTCAAGTATAGGAAACACGGTGTGCCATTTACAAGCTAAAAAGTCACTTTACGTATTGCCCCATTTCGTTTGATACTTTAATTTCTTACCCGAGAGCAACATGACGACACCTTTGATCGAGACAGAAGAGAGCCTGATAATCGAGACGCCCGAGCGGGTTCCGCTGGCGTTCGCTTTGGCGTCGATCGGAAACAGATTCCTTGCGGCTGCCGTTGATCATTTCATTCAGTATCTATCAATATTCCTCATTGCATGGCTTGCGTTCAGTATCGCGGGCATTGGTGTATTTTCCGGAGATAATGCGGCTGACCGCGTGTTGGCCGATATGCCGAATTGGGCCATCGCGTTATTGATAATCATACTGTTCGCACTATTTGCAGGTTATTTTGCGGTTTTTGAATGGTTGTGGAACGGGCAAACGCCCGGGAAAAGGCTTTTGAAATTAAGGGTTATTCGCGACGATGGCCGGCCGTTGACCATTTGGGAAGCGATCGGCCGCAACCTGCTTCGGATAGTCGACGCCGCCCCCGGATTCTTGCTGCCGGTCTATTCGGTCGGACTGCTCGTTATCTTTATGAACCGGCGCGACCAGCGTCTGGGGGACCTGTTTGCCGGCACAGTGGTCATCCGCGAACGGCTGGATGAGGCGCCCACATTCGCCGAAACCTTTTCAAACCCTGTTGCCGACGCCGCCTTTCGCCGCGTTCAAAAACAGACCAATTTCAAAGCAAACGTTAAGGAGTTGACCGATCTGGAAGTCGAGGTTGCCGAGACCTTTCTCCGCCGCCGCTGGGACCTTTCGGACAGGCAGCGATTATGGATGGCATGGCGCGTCGCCCTGCCGATCATGTACAAACTCAAGCCGTCATATGATCTCGAAAACTTTACCTACGAAGGTTTTCTCGAAGAACTCGTTCATCAGTACCATGCTCGGCAGAGATTTTTGAATTAGAGTTTTTGGCCACTTATATCAGAAAATGCTATTTTACTGTTCTGTTCGCGAAAGCTGATTCATCCCATACCGCGATAATTGTGAAAAATAATATTCTGCTAACCGGAGGCGCCGGCTTTATTGGCTCGCATCTCGCCGACTGCCTGATCAGCGAAAAAGCGTGGAACGTTACGGTCGTTGATGATCTTAACGATTTCTATTCTCCAAAAGTAAAACGCGCCAATATAAGCCGGCTACTGACCGAGTCGGCATATGAATTTGTCGAGGCCGATATCCGCGATCAGCCCGCAATGCGGCGAATATTTGCCGATCGCAGTTTTGCGGTGATCGTACACCTGGCGGCTCGTGCCGGCGTGCGGCCGTCGCTTTCAGAGCCGACGCTGTATTATCAAACGAATGTCGACGGCACGCTTAATTTACTCGAACTGGCAAAAGAATTTGAGGTCAGGCAATTTGTTTTCGGTTCATCATCAAGTGTCTATGGCATTAACAGTAAGATCCCGTTCTCTGAAGATGACCGCATTCACCAGCCGATCTCGCCATATGCCGCCAGCAAGGCGGCGGGCGAACTGATCTGTCATACGTATTCGCATCTATACGACATTCGCACGATCTGTTTAAGATTCTTTACTGTTTACGGTGCACGGCAGCGGCCCGACCTCGCCATTCATAAATTCTGCAGGCTCATAACCGAAGGCAAACCTATCCAGGTTTTCGGCGATGGATCTGCCCGACGAGATTACACCTTTATCGATGATATTATCCAGGGTGTTCGGGCGGCGATCGATTACAATGCGTCGATGTATGAGATCTTCAATCTGGGCGAATCTGAAACGACGGAACTGAGCCGGCTGATCGAACTGCTGGAGCAAAATTTAGATATGCAAGCGGTTATCGACCCCCAGCCGATGCAGCCGGGCGATGTTCCTATAACTTTCGCCGATATCACAAAGGCGAGAAAACTGCTTAACTACGATCCGAAGACCAAGATCGAGCAGGGGATCCCGAAATTTGTCGAGTGGTTTCGCCGTGCGTATTTTGAAGAGACCGCTTGAATACAGACAATGCCGATACCAGGCATTACGGAGGGCCTAGAAATGCCTTTGCCAAATGTTTTTGATAAAGATGTCAGCGAAACAATAATCGAGAGAATCAACAAACTCACACCGGAATCTCAGCGTGAGTGGGGTAGAATGGACGTCGCTAAAATGCTCGCCCATTGCTGCGTTACCTACGAAATGATCTACGAGCCGGATAAACACCCAAAGCCAAACCCATTAATGGGATTGGTTCTAAAGCTGTTTGTGAAAAGAGTGGTAACGGGCGAAAAGCCTTTCCGGAAGAACAGCCCGACGGCTCCGGCGTTCATTATGAAGTCGGACAAAGATTTTGACGCGGAAAAGACAAGGCTGGTCGAGTTTATTAGAAAGACGCAAGCACTTGGCGAGAACGAATTTGACGGAAAACATTCGGCATCATTTGGAAAACTAAACACGACCGAATGGAACAACATGCTTTACAAGCATTTGAACCATCATCTGAATCAATTCGGTGTATAGAGCGATGATGAAGTCTCGCCGGGTTTCATCTGATATCACAAAAGCTCCCGCATAATATCTCC
>JBDTMQ010000035.1:0-6098 GCA_039934155.1 Acidobacteriota bacterium
GCGCGTCGTGGTAATACTCGCGGTAATTTTTGGCGTTTATTGTCTCGCGAAGATCGTGAAGCTCTCGCACGACCTGTGGGTCGTCGGCGTCGACCTCCATCGGCGTGAGATCTTCGACGACGGTCTCGATCTCATCCTGTACATTTGTCACAAGGATAGCGTGATAGGCGGATAAATAGCGGCCAGATTCCTGAATAATTGTGGGATGAGGAACATTCTCATCGTCGCAAACAGTCTTAATTACATAGATCACGTCATTTGCAAATTCCCGGGCGTTATAATTTGCCGACGATTCAAAAGACGTGCGCGAACCATCGTAATCAACCGCCATTCCGCCGCCGACGTCGAGGTACTCGATCGGAATTCCCATCTTTCGTATTTTTGAATACGTTCGGGCGGCCTCCTTCATCGCGTTCTTGATACGCTTGATGTCGGTCAGCTGAGAACCGATATGAAAGTGAAGCAGCCGCAGCATATCGATACAGCCGGCCTCGGACAGTTTACGGATGACCTCGAGTATCTCGGTTGTCGTGAGACCGAATTTTGCAGCTTCACCGCCCGATTTCTCCCATTTGCCAGATCCTTTCGAATAAAGCTTAACGCGGACACCGACCATCGGCAGGGCGGCGTTCGGGTCAACAGATGTTACATCTTTGACGAGCTTGAGGGTATGATCGAGTTCGCTTAACTTCTCGATGACGATAACAACCCTTTTACCGGCGCTGGCGCCGGCAAACGCAAGCTTTATAAAATCCCGGTCCTTAAAACCATTAAGAACAAGAAGGCTTTCCTTTGACTGTTCCATCGCCAGCGCAGCATACAGCTCAGCTTTTGAGCCTGCTTCGAGTCCAAAGTTGTAGCGTGACCCCTCACGAAGATATTCCTCAATGACGGCCCGGTTCTGATTTACCTTCATCGGGTAAACACAGAGATGACCACCCTCATACTCGAATTCTTTGATGGATTTTCTAAATGCTGTCTGAAGCTTGCGGATCTGCCCGAATAACAGCTGAGGAAAGCGAAGAAGTACCGGTGTTTCAATGCCGCGTTTACTCAGATCATCGATTATTTCTTTTACATCGGCGGTCTGATTTGTGTTATCCGGGGAAATTACAACAAGATTGCCTTTCTTGTTGACGCCAAAATAATCGGCTCCCCAATTTTCGATCCCGTAGGTCTCGATCGTTTGTTCAATAACTGAGCTCAATTTACGTACTCCACCATCGGCGTCGAATTCCTCTAAATCAAATAGTAAAACGGTAAGTGTAATAAAAATTTCCCGAAAAACCAACAGGCTATTATTTTGAGTCCAGGATCGCATGCAAATAAACCGAGAAGGAGATTCGAGCTTTGCATGGAAGTTGACGCCCTGTGGCATAACCATTGCTAATGTAAGCTCGGTTACCGGCATTAAACCGGTCTTCGACGGGCCTAAAAGGAATGAAATCAAGCAATTCCATCGACAATGAGATCTGGTTCGGTCTTCAGCTGTCAAAAAATGGTGGCAAAATCTGTCACTTTTTGGCCCGTTAATACTGAGGTGGTAAATATGAATCGAGAAAATGGCTTCTCTCTTGTTGAATTACTTTGCGTAGTTGTGATCATCGGCATAATCGCTGCTCTGGGCGTGCCCGCTCTTCAGCGTGCGATCCTGTCGGCTGAAAACGGAGCAGCGTTCGGCACCATGCGAACCATCGCTTCCACCCAGATCAGTTATTTTTCGCAAAACAACCGATTTGCCCGGTTGACCGAGCTTAACCCGATCATGGGCAACGGTCTGGGAACGACAACCGGCGACACGATCGTTCGCGGACGCTACGTTTTTGAAATGTCGGTTCCCCCGCCCACGGACGCCGAACTCAAAGATGGATATGTGATCACTGCCACGCAGTCGTCACCAAACGAAACAGTTTATAAATATGAACTGACGAATTCCGGCTCCATTCAGCAGGTCCTGCCATAAATCCAAATGCAAAATTTATTAACGGACAATCCTGCCCAAGTAACGGGTTTGAGCGCCACGCCAATGAACGTATTTGAAGATCTGATCGGTGAATTAAAGGACGAGAATCTACTAGAAGATACTGTCCTCGAGATCGGCTTCGCAGAACCACGGCCTGTAATGAGCCTGGCTACACCGGAGGTCGTGACGGTAAGTGAGTCGATGCTCGAATTCGAAAGTAATTCGGTGACTCCGACGCTAGTCGAGGATGAGCCTGTTCCGGAGCCGGTAAGTGATCTGGAATTTCCCACGGCTGCAGCGGATGAAACCGAGTTCTACCGTAAACGGGCAATCGACGAGGTCTCAAGCCTTCAGATGGTCGAACATGTGCTGTCAGGGATCGAAAGGGAATACCTGAAACAGATGCCAGCGTCTTACGACGACCTCGAAGCTAAAAAAGCACTGCATCGTTTCTTACAGGTTTCAGGCGACACGAAAGCCCTCGAATATGCTGAGGCCGAATACGCTCTGCTCCACGAAACCGAAGCCTGGTCAACCTCCCTGGCATTGCGTGATCAAAACATATCGGTGGCCAATATCAGACGGTACTGCGAGAATTCGCGCCCGGTACTCAGCTCTCAGGCCCTAATGTCGCTCGCGCGTTTTTATCGCAACTGTGCGTATTCAGAATCGGCCAGAGGTAAATTCGATTTTGTGATGACCCGGCTGTTCGCACGCGAATGCGGCGATGAAAAGCGAAGAATGCTCTTCCGAAAAGCTGAGATGATCGGCCACATAAAGACCCTTTATGCGACATGGGCGAGCGTCCCGCTTTATTCAGCGATCGAGAACGAATCGGAGATCCGTGCGGTTGCCGCAAAATTCAAAGAGAACAGCAGTATTGCAGACGCGTCCCGCACATTTGACCAACTCATTGCCCTGGATTACTTCGGTAAGGTCCATCGGTTCAAAGAATCGTTGTCCGAACTCTTTTTTGCACCCGAGGTCGTTGCAGCGGCGATCGAATCGAACGTAAATGTTGGAAACCGCTTCATCGACCTGATCTACGCGGAACGCCAGAACAACCATCCGAAGAAGATCGAAGAAAAATACGGTTACACACATGATCAAATAGTTTCGGAGGCTGCCGCGAAGACCCTGTTCTTGGTCGATGTTCTTCGGAATGCTCCGTTTGACCCCGAGTCTGCGGTAGGTCCGGTCGTTGAAAAGGCGCCGGTCGTGCGACCTTCGGAAAGCAAGAGGACCCACACGGCCGAATCGGCTTCGACACGTTCCAATTTCCTCGCGCTGCAGGTAAATAGGTGGTTGCTCGCTTCGACGATACTCGTTGCCGCTGTATGTAGCGGACTTTATTTTTGGGCGGGTTCTGCCGAAACCGCCAAAACGGCCTCAAGCGCTTCACAGATCGAACTGGCAGATTACGGACTGAACGAATATCTTCGAACCGGGCGTGCGACAAATACAACGCTTTATGCGATAACGTTGCCGGCTTGGGACCAACTGAATGAACCGCAGCAGAAGGACGTTTTGAAAAAAGCCTTTGCAGCGGCGGAGAAAATGGGTCTGCAGCGAGTCCAGTTAATGAACTTCAAAGGCCGCAACACGGCTTTCGCCTCAAAGGATCGCATCGATATTCAGATGCAGTGAATTACAAAATTGTCCTAGTAATCTTGGCTGCCCGACATTATTGTAACAATCAAAATCAAGGTATGCGGTTGAAAATATTATAATTCAATAAATTAGCGTTCTTTTACGGGCGTTGGCACGGTCATTGCTTTTGTAGATTTGCAAAAGCTGATCGTGCCAAATCTTTTTTTGTTTGACCGGTTGGTCGTATTCTTTCGAATATCAACCCTTAATAATTATATTTGGAGATTAAATGAACCCTAAGAACGTTTTGAATTTTGTCGCTGACCAGGAGGCCCGGTTCGTATCCGTTAGGTTTACCGACCTCATTGGTTCCTGGCACCACTTAACTTACCCTATCGAGTACTTGACCGAGGACTCCTTCGAAGACGGATTCGGCTTCGACGCGTCGAGTCTTCGCGGCTGGGCGGCCATTAATGAATCAGACATGCTTTTGGTACCAGATCCGACCAGATTTTGGGTCGATCCTTTTGCCGACGAAATCACGGTCTGTTTGATCGCAAATGTTGTCGATCCCATAACAAAAGAAGGATATGGCCTCGATCCACGGTCGGTCGCGGTCCGTGCCGAAAGCTATCTTCGATTTACCGGCATCGCGGACACGATCTTTGTCGGGCCAGAGGCGGAATTCTTCGTTTTTGACGATGTCCATTATCACAACGACCAGAATTCAGCGGGTTTTTCGGTCGATTCAGAAGAAGGACATTGGAATTCGCGGCGAGCGGGCAATGGGCTTACGCCGAATTCGGGATTTCATATACGGCCGAAGGAAGGATATGTCCCGGTCGCGCCTCTCGACACTTTGATCGATCTTCGTAATTCGATCTCGCTCCTGTTGGGTGATGTCGGTATCAGCGTCGAGTGTCACCATCACGAAGTAGCGACCGCTGGTCAGTGTGAGATCGACTTTAAGTATTCGAATCTTCTACACACCGCCGATAACTTGATGCTTTTCAAATACATTGTGAAAAACACGGCTGCGGCACACGGTAAAACGGCAACTTTTATGCCCAAACCTCTGTACGGCGACAACGGTTCCGGCATGCACTGTCATCAGTCCCTTTGGAAGGACGGAGCCCCTCTATTTGCGGGCGACGAATATGCCGGCCTTTCAGAGATGGCAAAATTCTATATAGGCGGTCTGCTCAAACATGCGCCGGCTCTGGTGGCCTTCGCGGCTCCGACTACCAATAGTTATAAGCGGCTCGTGCCCGGCTTTGAGGCACCCGTGAATCTTGCATACTCCGCCCGTAATCGGTCGGCTGCTGTTCGGATCCCGATGTTTTCGGCATCACCTAAAGCCAAGCGGCTTGAGTTTCGTCCGCCGGATCCAAGCTGTAATCCGTATATCACTTTTGCAGCACTGCTTATGGCGGGTCTCGACGGCATACAGAACCGCATTGACCCGGGTGCGCCGCTTGATAAGGACATTTATGATCTGCCGCCGGAAGAACTCGCAAATGTGCCGTCGCTTCCCGGGACACTTGATGAAGCTCTGAAAGCACTTGAGGCAGACCATGAGTTCTTGCTCAAAGGTGACGTTTTTACCACGTCGATGATAGAGCGATGGATCGGATACAAGCGCGAGAAAGAGATAACTCCGCTTAGGCTTCGGCCCCACCCGCTCGAATTCTCGATGTATTACGACATCTAAGCTATTAACTTTAAAACTGTAAGGCGAGGCGGGCTGAAGTGCCTGCCTTTTTGATAAGGAACAATATGGATGTTTCGCCCGTTATACTTTCAGGTGACCACGTGCAGTTAAGACCGCTCGCCTTCGAAGATCTGGACGCGCTCTGCCAAGCCGGACTGCACGAATCGCTTTGGAAGCTGACGACGACCGACATCAAAACCAAGGCAGATATGCAGCGATATATCGAGTCGGCCCTGAACGATCATTCACGCGGCGTCGCGATGCCGTTCGTGACCATTGATGCCGGAACCGGTACGGTGGTCGGCTCGACCCGCTTTGGCAACATAGACAAGGTAAACAGAAAAAGCGAGATCGGCTGGACCTGGATCAGTCCGGAGTGGCAGCGGACCCATGTTAATACTGAGGCGAAGCTGTTGATGCTTGCTCATGCTTTCGAGGTTTGGAGTTGCATTAGGGTTGAATTAAAGACCGATGTACTAAATGAGCGATCCCGAAATGCGATACTCCGTCTTGGTGCAGTTCAAGAGGGAATTCATCGGAACCACATGATCACCGATACGGGGAGATTTCGCGATTCGGTATTTTTCAGTATCATTGATGATGAATGGCCTGGTGTCAGGTCTAACCTTGTAGAGAAACTCCGGAGAGGTAATGTTTAAGTCGCTAGTATTGGCTTGCACGTTAAGTGCGATCACATGTTTCGCGTTTTCATGCAGCTCTTCGGGTGATGCCGGTCCCGCAGAGTCGCAAAAAGATACGCCCGACGTCGCTAAAGCAGTCGCCGAGAATCGGTCTGGCCCGCCGGCATCGGCCGATGTCAATGCATTAGGAGTC
>JBDTMQ010000036.1:0-9057 GCA_039934155.1 Acidobacteriota bacterium
CCTTATTATCGGCATACTCGTTATTGCAATGACGTTTTGTAATTTGGGCGAACGGCTCAAGCAGCTTTCGGGCAGCGGCAACTCGGGAACGAGCCATCCCGGAAACACATCAAACGACACCAGCGGAGGCAATGCAGAATCACCAGTGCTGACATCAGAGCAGCAAGCTATACAGGATGCAGCAGAAAAAGTCACCTGGACCGATCAGGGCATTACATGGTCGATGCCAAAAAGCTGGAAGAGTTCCGAGATGAAAAAAGAAAGCGCGTTGTTCAGCTCGCCGGATAACGCATTTCTTATTCCGACGATCTCGGTGATGAATGACGATTTTCCGTCCGAGATTAGCCTGAAGGCCACCTACGACAGCGCGTTGCAACAGATGAAGAATGGAAAATACGAGAATGCCCGCTACCTGGCGATCGACGGCATCAAGGGTGTGGAATGGACCGAGACGATGCCAGAGGATAAGAACGGCCCGCGTCGGCACCAATGGATCGCGTTCAGAAACTATCTGGGGCAAAATCAGCAGTTGAATATCATGCTCTCAACAAAAGGCAACAATTTTGATAAGCATCGCGACGACTTTGCAGCGATCATGTATTCGATGAAGATCGATAAATAAGAAAAAGCCCGTTCACACGGGCTTTTTCATTAACTTGCTGTCGCGGCCTTTTGAAACGCGCGTGTTGCAGCCGCCGTATCGAAGAATTCCTGAAATTCAGCTATCCTGCCGTCTCTCAAATGCATTACATGCACCCAGTCGGTTTCATAGCTGTTGCCCGTGGCTCGAACTGTCGCGGCGGTTTCGCCGATGACGACCACCTTTTCGTCCTGAGCAATGAATTCGAGCGGCTCGAACCGTGTAATGTCTTCTTCTTCCGCAAGTAACTTGAAGAATTCGGTCAGGGCATCCTTTCCTTGACGCGGCCCGCTAAAGCTCGCATTTTCGATATCGGGAACCGTCCACTTGATGTCATCCGACATCGTTTCCAAAAGCCCGGGAATATTGCCCGAGCCAAAACTCTCGTATGCCGAGCGAACGACATCGATATTAGAACCTACACTCATCAGCACCTCCGAACCGGCTTCGAAACAGAAACCGGAAGATTCGAACCGAGGGAGCAATAGAATACCTGGCTTGAAAGGTTACGGGACCAATATACTCTAAAACGGGTTTGATTGACAGACAAGATCTCTCGCGCCGACCGTCCGGGGGTCAGAGGGGCGTCGGCGCATCCGAATGCGGCACAAAGCATTTCCGGCAGCGTGCCTCGTATTTGTCGCTGGCGCCGACCTCGACGCGTGCTTCGGACTCGACGGTACGCTGTGAATAATTCGCCGTACCGCCGCATTTGACACAGATAGCGTGTGTTTTTGTAATAAATTCAGCGATCGACAGCAACTGTGGCATCGGCTCAAAGGGCCGCCCGGTGTAATCCTGATCGAGACCGGCGACGATCACACGCTTCCCTCCCGCAGCCAGTTTATTTACTGCGTCGACCAACTCGGTATCAAAAAATTGCCCCTCGTCTATGCCCACCACCTGAGTATCCGCTTCGATCTGTGACATCATCTCGGCTGTCGAGTTGACCGGCACCGATTCGTGTTTTTGACCTGAGTGAGACGCGATCTCTTCATCAGAAAAACGCGCATCGATCGCGGGCTTGAATACCTGTACGCGCTGTCGTGCTATCCGGGCACGGGTCAGGCGGCGTATTAGCTCTTCGGATTTACCCGAAAACATCGATCCGGCGATCACTTCGACCCATCCGGTACCGTTCAAACGGTTCTTGCGGCGTTCTTCTGTATTGTCGAACGCAAATTCTTCAACCATAGATCATTATTTCCCTTTTGAGACGGAATAATGATTATAGGAGGGACAAGCGGCTCGTGTCGAGCAAGACCCGCCGACATCCCGCCACGGCTTTGGCAAACCGGGTTCTTCGGCCTATTCTCTTTACGTGAAGCTTAAGCTGTGCCAGAGATGCCGACGTCCTTACCTTGCATCTAACGAATTCTGTCCGCACTGCCCTGAGCCCTATACCTGGAATCAGGAATCTTACGCGAACCTCGGCTGTTTGCTCCTTATGCTCTTGCCGCTGGTAGGATTGGTGCTGTTTTGGATGTTCCTGTTGCTGGGCGTCGTTTTTCGCTGATCAGGATCCACGAAGGTCGCGGCCGGTCATTTCTGCAGGTTTTTCGATGCCGATAAGGCCGAGGATTGTCGGCGCGATATCCTCGAGCGACCCGCCTGGCGTTAGCGATCCGCATAACGAGCGATGATCTATCAAATGGAACGGCACGTCATTGAGCGTGAACGGGCTGCCGGGCTTGCCGGCCTCCGAACGGATCATCTCTTCACAGCCGCCGTGGGTTGAAGTAATAAGAGTGATCCCGCCGGCCTCACGCATTTTTGAAACGACCCCGCCAAGGCATGTGTCAACATATTGAACGGCCTCGACCGCGCGTCCGAGGTCGCCGCTTTCGGCGCCGATCCCCGGAGCTGCAAAATTTGCGATAAATACACCTTTGTTATCCGATTCTATTGCCCGAAGCAGTTTGTCGGTGATCTTGAAACTGCGCATTTCGGGAAATACATCCGGCGATTCACCACCCACAGCCGGAACGTGAATGTGATGCTCGAACAGGTCGGCCGTATCGGCTATGCCGTTAAAGAAATTCGTCACGTGAGAAAATCTTTCGCTTTCGGCAATTCGATAATTGTGGATGTTGAATGCGCCAAGTACATCACTGAGATTATTTCGGTGATCGTCGGGCGGAAACGCGACGGGCAGTTCAAGACTACGGTCGTACTCGGTCAGGCAGACCACCGAGACATTCGGCTTAGCCGGAAGTGGATGCACGGTTCGGCCCTGGACGGCGATCGAGCGGGCAAGCTGACGCATGGTGTCGGCTCTGTGATTAAAGAAAACGACCGTATCACCATCGGCAATTCGTGTAACGGGCTGTCCATTCTCATTTTCGATCACGATGGGCGCGATGAATTCATCATTCAGTCCGCGAAGAAATGAATTGCGGACGGCCATTACCGGATCACTGGCACGTTCGCCCTCGGCGTGTACCAGCATCGTAAAGACGCGGGCCGTTCGTTCCCAATTCTCGCTGTTGTCCATCGCGAGAAACCGGCCGCAAAGGGTCGCTATACAGCCAATGCCGATGTCGGCCATCTTGATCTCAAGCGCTTCGATATAAATATCGGCTGTCCGTTGCGGCACATCGCGACCATCCAGGATCGCATGAACAAAAGCGTCTTTGACACCATGCCGTTTTGCCATTCTCAGCAGCTCGAACAGAGTTTCGGGCGCGGCATGCACTTCTCCGTCACTGACAAGTCCGATGAAATGAACGGGTCGATCGTCTCGAACGGCAGACCGGAAGGCATCGCTAATAACCGCATTTTCGTTGAAAATGCCGGACTTGATCGCATCGGCAATTCTCAGCGAATCGGTCTGAACAACGCGCCCGGCACCGATGTTCATGTGTCCAACGTCGGCGTTGCCGGCCATTCCAGGAGCAAGGCCAACACGAGTTCCCGAAGCTGCAAGCGAAGTGCGCGGAAATCTGGCGGCGATCTCGTCGTAATTCGGTGTGTGTGCAAGTGCAATGGCGTTGCCGTCGGTGCGATGCGAGATGCCCCAGCCGTCAAGGATCACGAGGGCGAGAGGTCGTTTGAGCGGATTTTGCATAGATCGCGGTGTGAAAGGTTCGTGAGTGAATAAGGTGTAAAAAAGGGACCGGGACCGGACTGAGGGACATTGATCGCGAAAGCCGGGTCCCGGACCATTATAGCCGAAGATCGATAAGCCGTGGCAAGGTTTTCTTAATAGGCGTCGGGCTCCGTTCGCTCCATCCAGCGGTCAGCGAACCGGAGGGGAGCAAAGTCGAACTGAGAGTACAGCCCGTGTGCGTCGCGTGTCGCCAACAGCCACCGCCTCAGTCCTTGGAGTTCCGTATGGGCAACAATCGATTCCATTAGCCGTTTGCTTAAGCCTCGGCCGCGAAATTCCGGGAGGATGAAGACATCGCCCAGGTAAGCGAACGTCGCCTTATCACTTACAACCCGGGCAAATCCAATCTGCCGCTGTCCTATGTAAACGCCGAAACATATCGAATTCTCGACGGCGGTCGCCGTCTGCTGCGCGCTTCGATTGTGCGCCCAGTAAGATTCTTCGGCGAGAAACTTTTGAATGAGGTCGACGTCGAGTTTTGTCTTGTCGGTGCTGATAAGAAATTCGCCGTGTTCAGTTTCCATTTTCAAGACCGGCGAGAAATTCCCGCACTTCCCTTTGTGACCTTAGAGTTATGACCTGTTTATCAGAAAACTCTTTCAGTTCATCAATTAGCCGGATTTTGCTGCTATTTGGATAGTTCCAGACCCATTTTAAAAATTCAGGATCGAACCGCTCATTGCAGCCTTCGGCCATATCTGGCCTTACTCGCCGCCGGTTAACAACACCGCGTTTCAACACTCGGTAAAAACACAAGTGTCGGGGCAGATCAAGAAAGATGACCGTGTCGCACGCTCTTAGCCGCATTCGACGCGTTCCGCCAAAATTTCCGTCCATGATCCACGATTCGCGCTCAAGTAATCGAGCGACGGTCGCTTTCCATGCTGCTTCGGGTGTCGGCTCCCAGTTTGGTCGCCAAAAATAACGGTCGAGATGAATTACCTCCAGACCCGTGATCTCTCCGAGCCTCCTGGCGAACGTCGATTTACCTGCGCCGCCGGAACCGATGATCACGACCCTTTTCATTTTTTGCCGAAGACGCGCCGTACGCGTGCCTGAAAGCCGGCGGTGGCTAACTGAGGATGGCTTTCGGCGACCAGCTGCAGCTCGTTCATAAGATGATGGTCGCCGTTTGCCAGGTCGGCAGCCACGGTCATTGCAAAAACGCGAACGGCAACCGTCTGCGAGACATCGGCAAATAATTTGTAACACAAATCGAAAACGCGTCCTTGATATCGCTTTGGGATCGCGACAAACTGCAGCAGCCGCAATACATTACGCCGGACAGCGATGTGAGCGTCATCCCGTTCGATCTGTTTTATCAGCCCTGGAAAGTACGGCTGGACCAAATTCGGATCGCGTTCGATACAGAGGCTGACAGGCCACGCCGCCCGTTGACCCACGCGATAGACCGGACCCGTAAACAATTTCATCAGCTCTGCAAATCGCTGCTCGTCGCTTCCTACGTAGTCGGCAATTTTGATAGCTTGTTCTTTTGAATGAACTTCGAGCAGAGCGCATTTTATGTCCATTGAACACGAATGATCCCGCGGCCGCTCAGCGAAGCTGATAGAAAGCTCGTCGCCCCGGATACCTGGCCGAATCACCTAAATCTTCTTCGATACGCAAAAGCTGATTGTATTTAGCTATGCGGTCCGATCGACAAAGGCTGCCGGTCTTTATCTGGCCAGCGTTAGTAGCCACGGCCAGGTCAGCAATAAATGTGTCTTCGGTCTCGCCCGAACGGTGAGAGATGACGGCCGTCATGTTATTCGTCCGGGCAAGTTCGATGGCGTCAAGCGTTTCGGTCAGAGTTCCGATCTGGTTGACCTTGATCAGGATCGAATTGGCGGCCTTTTCCTCGATGCCGCGTCTCAAAAATCGAACATTTGTGACAAAAAGGTCGTCGCCGACAAGCTGAATACGGTCACCGGCCGCAGCCATTAGGCTCTTCCAGCCCTCCCAATCGTTCTCGGCCATTCCGTCTTCGATCGAAATGATCGGATATTTATCACACCAGTCGATCCAGAAAGCGGCCATTTCTTCTGAAGAAAGGCGGCGTTTGTCGCTTTTTTTGAATACATACTGGCCTTCCTCATAAAACTCGCTTGCAGCCGGATCAAGCGCGAGCAGTACATTCTCACCGGCTTCATAACCTGAACGCCCTATGGCCTCGAGGATAGTTTCGACGGCTTCTTCATTCGATTTCAGGTCAGGGGCAAAACCGCCTTCGTCACCAACGCCGGTTGAATACCCGCGCGACCGAAGCACGCTTTTGAGGTTGTGAAAGATCTCAGCGCCCATTCTTAGGCCCTCAGCAAAACTTTCAGCGCCGACCGGCATCACCATGAATTCCTGAAAGTCGACATTATTGTCGGCATGCGCGCCTCCGTTAAGAATATTCATCATCGGCACCGGCAGAGTTTTTGCATTCGCTCCGCCGATATATCGATAAAGCGGTATCTCAAGTACCGATGCCGCCGCACGCGCCGAAGCCAGAGATACGGCCAAAATGGCATTGGCCCCCAGGTTTGACTTTGCTGCGGTACCGTCGAGGCCTATCATCGTTTCGTCGATCAACGTCTGATCGAGCACATCCAGACCCTCGATCTCATGGCTGATCTTTTCGTTAACATTCTCGACTGCTTTCAAAACGCCTTTACCGAGATATCTTAGCTCGTCGCCGTCGCGCAGCTCGACGGCCTCGTTCTCGCCGGTCGAAGCGCCGCTCGGCACGGCAGCTCTGGCGGTCGTTCCGTCTTCGAGAATTACTTCAGCTTCGATTGTGGGGTTGCCGCGCGAATCGAGTATCTCGCGGGCCCAGACATGTTCTATCAGGCTCATTTCAATTAAATACTCCGGTTTTGATCAGGAAACTTGGAAATAATCTATCGCGAAACTCATCTTTCGACAAAAACAGCTAGGCGGCTAAACCTTGGCCGCCTCCGAACGACGCAGCCGGACGCGCAGAATACGTCGTTTCGCGGTCTTCTCAACCGTAAAGACGTGGCCGTTGAATTTGACGCTGTCGCCTTCATTCAAGAGTTGGCCGGCCTCGGCCATCAAAAAGCCCGCGATAGTCGTATACGTCTCCGACATAGGCAGATCGAGTTCCAGTCGGCGATTGACGTCGCGAACTGCAACGCCGCCGTCGAGGACACAGCTGCCGTCATCCTGGTTCTGTATCTGTTCGCTTACCTCTTCGTCATGTTCGTCAGATATGTCACCGACGATCTCTTCTAACAGGTCCTCGAGCGTAATTATCCCCTCAACACCGCCGTGCTCGTCAACGACAAATCCGAAGTGAAATTTTTCCTTTTGCATCTGTCTCAGCACGTCTTCGAGCCGCGCGGTATCGACGACGTAGACCGGCTTTTGCATTACGCGGTCAAGCCTGAAGGCCTTTGGACGCAAAAGATGCGACATGATGTCCTTGCCGTGAATAACACCGGCTATATCGTCGAGCGACCCCCGATAAATAGGCAGTCGAGAATAGCCGTGTCGCCTAAAGGCCGATGCGATCTGTTGCAGCGTACTGTCTTCGGGAATCGCTACGATCTCGGTCCGCGGGATCATCGCCTCTTTTACGGTCGTTTCAGAAAACTCAAAGACCTGATTGATCAGCCGCCGTTCTTCTTTATTCAAGTGTCCGCTCTCCTCGGATACGCGGATCAACTGACGGATCTCTTCTTCGGTATAACTTGATCCATGTTCGCCCGATGGATGCAGGCCGAAAGTCCTGACAACAGTCGTTCCTGCCCAATCAAGCAAACGGATCGGATAATTGAAGATCTTATAGAAAAGCTGGAGCGGAACGGCAATTAAAAACGAGACCTTTTCTGACAGCTCGAGCGCCGCCGTTTTGGGCGCGAGCTCGCCAAAGACGATATGAAGAAAAGTAATGATCGAAAACGCGATGGCAAACGAGATCGTATGAAGCACGGCGCCAGATGCAAGAAACGCGGCCCCTGTGATTTGTGCCAGCCACATTAGAGCAGGATCGATCAACGCCGCGATCGCCGGCTCGCCTACCCAACCCAGGGCGAGCGACGAAAGTGTGATGCCGAGCTGGGTCGCTGAAATATATGCATTCAGATCGTTGAGCATTGCCAGCAAGCGTACGGCCGCAGCGTTGCCGTCGGCGGCCATAGCCTCGATGCGTGATTTGCGCACGGCGACCAGAGCAAACTCAGAAGCAACAAAAAAGCCGTTAGCCAGTACAAGACCAGCAACGAGTAATATTTTCAACGCGGAAAACAGCGGATCCGGCATTTCAATTGCCGGCGCATCAGCCAAGAACAAAAGCGGAATAAAACTAGCGGGGTCGTCCATTTCGGGCAATCAATAAATAGCCGCAGCCAAAACTCGTTCGTTAAGCAGCTCGAAGGGTCATCCTCGGCTTAAAGCGCCAGCGGCATAGCGAGGATTATATCACAGCGACTGTTTTTGTCGCGTAGTCCCGGCTGTCAAGGCTCATCTACGATCTCCTGGATCATCATCCGGCATGCGCCGCAGGCCGAACCAGCACGACACACTTCGGCCACGCTTTCGACGTCGGTTGCCTGGCCCGTTTTCACGAGTTGCTCGATCGTATCTTCAGACACGCCAAAACACGTGCAGATAAGACCTTTTTCGCCATGAAATTCGTCAAAAAAATGTACCCTAAGATCTTCTGCCGCGGCGTTTGCCGCTTCAACCACCATTTCGATACATTGCCGGCGTTCGTCGAGCAATGGCTCCAACTCTTCTACGATAGCCGGCAGGTCAACTATTTTTTTGGCGGCACTCCTGCCAGTAAGCTGAAGGCCGGCAAGCTTTTGACAGACCAACTCGGCGGCGGCGGCCGCAAATCCGCAACCGCTCGTCCGAAACCCGGCTGCCTCGACTTGGCCCGATGGCGTCGCGACCCGCATCGAGATCTCGACCGCCGAACCACATGAAAATGCTGCTCCGCGGCCGACGGCGTTTGCGCCGGCAACATTCCCGGCGTGGGTCGACGCCAGCAAATGTTTTGAGATCTTTTCGGGATATGCCTGCACTTCACGATTTTGCCATAGCCCGCTTGCCGTTAACAGCCAACGCGCCCGCTCAAAAGGTGGCTGGGATGACCGAGAGTTCGATTTAATGTAAAATTCTCACAGACGATGCGTTCATTTCTAATTTTTGCGGTGAGCTTTTTAATAACAGTCGGCAGCGGATGCCGACCGGCGGCAGCGCCTGTATCCGTTGGCAATAAACCCGTTTCTATCAACGGTGTGCCTCTTCGCGACTCACCCGGCCAACCGTTAAAACCGGTTCCGGAAATGAG
>JBDTMQ010000037.1:0-4214 GCA_039934155.1 Acidobacteriota bacterium
CGTCGAATGCGTGTACATACGTTAATCCTCGTTCCTTCTGCAATTCGCGGGAATAGGCTACGGCCTCGTCAAAACTCGAGCCTTTGAGGATCACATCTGCGCCAAACGCACGCGTCGCGACGATCTTTGTGAGGGGGGCAAATTCAGGCAGCACGATAGTTGCTTTGATATTATGAAGCCTGGCAGCAAGTGCGACGCCCTGAGCATGGTTCCCGGCAGATGCAGTGATGACGCCGCGCTCCTTTTCGTCGTCGCTTAGGCGAGAGATCTTGTTATATGCACCGCGAACCTTGAACGAGCCGCCTTTTTGCAGACACTCTGCTTTAAGAAACACCCGCGAGCCAACCGCAGTCGAAAGCTTCTCGTCAGCGATCATCGGCGTTTCGTTAATGATCCCTTTCAGGATCGAACGAGCATCTCGGATGTCATCGATGGTTACGGACATAATTCATTGAATTATAAGGCAGATTCGGCTTTTTTTACAGACACGGTCGGCGCTGTCTCTCGATGGCCGTGAAAAATCTTTCGACTGGGCTGACGCTAGATGGCGCGGCCGTCCTCGGTCCCCGTTAATCCCAGTTGGCGTTGGACAATAAATTCTCGTTCCGATTGCGAAAAGGTGTAAGAAAGCCCATCGCGTTTATAACGAAAATAATGTATATTGGCAATAATTTACCGTTGGAGGTCAAAATGGAACTATTCGGTTTCGGAGCGGTCGTATTATTGTTTCTCGGTATCGCCCTGCTGACGATCGCCTGGAAAACTATAAAAATCGTTCCACAGTCAAGTGTGCTGCTTATAGAGCGGCTTGGCCGGTTTCACCGTGTTGCTCAGAGCGGCCTGAATATTATTGTGCCGTTCTTTGAATCGCCCCGCGCATTTTACTGGACGAACGTGCGCCCCGGCACGACCTCTATCGATCTCCGCGAGCAGTTTATTGACCTTCCGCCACAGCCCGTTATCACCCGTGATAACGTCACGATAAATGTTGATTCGGTCGTTTACTGGCAGATCATGGACCCGGTCAAATCGGTCTATGAAATGAACGATCTGGTTGGAGGTCTGGTCCAGTTAACGATAACGGGTATGCGATCGGTAATGGGCGAAATGGACCTCGACCACACGCTTTCAAACCGTGACCAGATCAATGCTAAGCTAAGGCTAATCCTAGATGAAGCGACCGACAAGTGGGGTGTTAAAGTTACGCGTGTCGACGTAAAGAATATCAATCCGCCTGAAGATGTAAGGATCACAATGGAAAAGCAGATGACGGCCGAACGCAACCGTCGCGCGCTTATTCTGCAGGCCGAAGGTGAAAAGCAGGCAGCCATCACACGGGCCGAAGGCGAAAAGCAGGCATCGATCACGCGTTCTGAAGGTGAACGCGAATCGGCGATCCTGCAGGCTGACGGTGCCGCTCAAGCCCGGTTAAAAGCCGCTAGTGCCGACGCGCAGGCGATCGCACAGATCTCACAAGTGATCGGCGCGCCTGCAGATACCGCCCAGTATCTGATCACGTCCCGTTATGTTGAATCGCTTCGGGATATGACACGGACCCAGAATTCAAAGGTGATCTTTATGCCGATGGAAACGTCGACTCTGCTTTCGAGTGTCGGTGCCATCAAAGAGATCTTGTCCGAAACGGGCGAAAAAAAAGAAGAATTGCCAAACGCGCCGAGATCCCCGCGTGAGCTTGGCAGGTAACTGGAGAAAAGATATCAATATGATAAGACTCGTAACATCGGTGTTAGTTTCAATTGTCTGTATCGGCGGTGCCGTACATCATTTTTTTTCGCATCAGGGCACTGTCGAGGCATCGGCCGTCGCTGCACCGTCGGTGCTTGACTTCAAGATGAAGGACATCGACGGCAACGAAGTAAAACTCAAAAAATATAAGGGCAGTGTGCTGCTGATCGTCAATACGGCCAGCAAATGCGGCTACACGCCGCAATACGAAGGCCTCCAGGCCGTGTATCAGAAGTACCAGGCGCAGGGTTTTTATGTGCTTGGATTTCCGGCTAATAATTTCGGCGGACAAGAGCCTGGAAATGCCGCTCAGATCAAGGAATTCTGCGAATCGAAATATAAGGTCACCTTCCCGATGTTTGCAAAGATCTCGGTAAAGGGCGACGATCAGGACCCGCTGTACAATTTCCTTACTAATAAGGAAACAAATCCGGAATTCGGCGGCGATATCACCTGGAATTTCAACAAATTCCTGGTCGATCGAAAAGGAAAGGTCGTCGGTCGATTTACTTCGAAGGACACGCCGGAAAGCGAGAGCGTCACCGCGGCGATCGAAAAATATATCGCGGCCAAATAACCTGTGCCGACGGCAGATAGATCATTTTTATTGCAGTTTTGCAGTAAAGGGCGAGCGGTGGACGACCGAGTATCTTGCGCCGTTCGGATCGAGATCGCCTTTTATTAGGAGCAGCTCACGAACGTCGAAGTCAAACTGTTTGATCTCGGCGTTTTTGTGCGCCTGGATCAACGCCCCACAGTTGTCGGCATCACGAATGCGTGCGATGGTTAAATGCGGGTTGAACCTGACGCGCTCCTGTTTGATGTTGAATTTCGCCAGTCCGAGATCGACCCCGGCTTTTACACTATTCAATATTTCCAGGTCACCGGCGAATCCGATCCACAATACGACATTGGACCTTCCCGAATTGAATGTTCCCGTCCGAGCGATCGAAAGATTAAAAACATGAACATTAGATACCGCTTCATCCAATACTTGTCCGATCTTTGTGACCTGATCCATCGGCGTGTCACCTAAAAACCGCAAGGTCAGATGAAAATTTTCCGGCCTGACCCAGGCGGCACGGCATTTTGGCGATCTCTCTCGCAGACGCGACGTATATTCTTCTAATTTCCGGCGTTGGTCGGTCGGCAGGGCGACTGCGACGAATAAACGTGACGCGTTGGTTTTGCCCGTCAGACTCTCATTGCTAGAATTCATTATCTCAATATGAGCCGAATAAAGATCCTTTTCGTGATCTCCTTAACCCTGATAGCACTTTTTGCGATCGTTTCGTATTGGATGTATTCGACGATGTCGTCAGCGGCCGAACATGAAAGGTCACAACAATACATCCAGATCGAAAAAGGTACGGCTCCGTCGGCCATCATCGATAAACTGGCCGCAGAGGGAGTCATCAAATACCCGTTGACCACAAAAGTCTATCTTAGGTTGTTTGGCGATGCGTCGAAATTAAAGGCGGGCGAGTACGAGTTTTCCTCGCCGATCACACCCCTTCAGGTGATTGCCGAACTCGAAAAAGGTGAAGAACGAGTTACCAAACTTGTAATACCCGAGGGATTTACGCGATTTGATATCGCTAAGCGGATCGTCGAAAAGTTTCCACAAGACCCGCCAGTAAGCGAAGGCCAGATTCTGGTTTTGATGGAACAGACCGAAAAGATTCGTGACCTTGCCCCCGAGGCCAAAAACCTAGAGGGCTATATGTATCCAAGCACATATACTTTTCCTAAGGAGACCAAGCCTGTTGCCATAATCAATGGAATGACGCTGCAGTTTCTAAAGATCTGGAAGCCCGAATGGACGGCTCAGGCAAAGGCGATGGGCCGAACGCCTCACGAGATCGTTACTTTGGCGTCGCTGATCGAAACTGAATCCGGGATCGAGTCTGAACGACCGACCGTTGCGTCGGTCATCTATAACCGGCTGAATAAGAATGTACCGCTCGGAATAGATCAAACGGTTGTTTATATTGCAAAAATGCAGGATCGTTGGGACGGCACTATCAACCGCAGCGATCTCGACGTAGATTCTCCGTACAACACTCGCCGATATGGCGGCATTCCCCCGGGGCCGATATCTTCCGTTTCCGAAAGCGCGATAGTGGCAGCACTGAATCCGGCGCGGTCAGATTACCTTTACTACGTAAGGAATGTAGACCTGAACGACGGCTCTCACTGGTTCTATTCGAGCGCCTCCGACTTTGAACGGGGCAAAGCGCGGTATCAGCAATGGCTTGAGAAGGAACGACAGGAAAAACGGGCCGCTGAGACCGATAACGAAAACAGATGATCAGACTGGTGGCCTTGGATCTCGACGGTACTTTGCTCAACTCGACTGGAAAGATAACCGGTCGAAATCGAGCAGCGATAGCGGCGGCCGAGGAAAAAGGCGTTTTGATCACCATCGCGACAGGCAGGCGATTTCGGGACGCACGCCCTGTTGGACT
>JBDTMQ010000038.1:0-9329 GCA_039934155.1 Acidobacteriota bacterium
GTATTCCTGAGCCTTCTCAAATGCCAACAATGCGTGTTCGAGATCGGTGATGCCAACGGTTGCTCCTTTGCCATGATTGCCGTCGAGCGGCTTTATGACGACCGGAAAGGCCACAGCTTGAAGCGTCTCTTCAAGTTCGTCCGTCGATCGGATCCGGTATCCCTTTGGAACGGGCACGCCCATCTCACCAAGGAGTTTTTTGGTCGCGTGCTTATTTCCTGCGATGTCGACCGCTATCATGTTCGTGTTGGCGGTTGTGGTTGCCTGAATTCGTTTTTGGTGGACGCCATAGCCAAGCTGGACCAAGGACTGGTCATTCAGCCGCATGAACGGAATATCGCGCGACTCAGCTTCCTCGACGAGCGAGCCGGTCGAAGGCCCGAAACGGACATCCTGACGAATTTCGCGCATCTGCTGAACATCGGCTGCCAAACGATGTCTTATCTCATCGAGCGACAGTCCCTCAGCGAGATCCTCGAACAAACGGATCGCGGCCCGGCCGGCAAACCGGCCCACCTCTTCCTCCATGTAACTGAAAACAACGTTATAGACGCCTCGTTCGGACGTCTCACGCGTTCGGCCGTACCCGGTGTCCATACCAGCGAGCGTCTGCATTTCGAGCGCCAAGTGTTCGATAACGTGCCCGGCCCATGTGCCTTCCTTAACACGTCGAAGAAATCCGCCTTCCTCCTGATAACTGCAGCCATGCGAGATCAAAGACGGCATCAGATCCACCATACGTTGATAAAAACCATCGATCGAATCGGTCGGCTTATCCTCATATTCCTCGATATCCAGGCGCAATATGATCAACTTTTTCCAATAGCCGCTCCAGTAGTTCGGCCCACGCAAGGTTCGGATCTCAAGAATTTTCATAATAATTTAGACCGGCAGTGGCTGGCTGCCTTTAAAACTCGGATCGCGTTCTTTCAGACTAAAGTTCATAAACTTTCCGCCCGGCCCTCGCTTAAATGATATCCGGCAGCAAAAATTCTTTCGGCGGCTGCATCGGATGCCGATTCAGAAAATCATAGATCAATCCGTCTCTAAGCACGTGAAGCTGCACGCCGCAAACACTGAACGGCTGAAACTCGTCAACTTCGGCGATCTCGTTATACGAGATCTCCGAACCATCGACGATGGTGGCCGACCCGGCACCGTATACCTCGAGAATTCCATCGTTGTTCAAAATGATCGCCGTATTCTCGTCGATTCCAATGCCGAGATTGTACGGGTTATAGGAAACGGCCGTCACCAGTCTGCTGATGCGCCCGCGTTCAGTAAAATGCTGGTCGATAATGATATTTTTTAGAAAACCGAGACCTGGCGACAGACGTACACTGTTTTTATGAGGATGAGAGGTCGATTCGCCTCTGACGATCATCGACGTGCTCATTCCCGCAGCACCCGCGCTTGTTCCCGCCAGGACAATGTTCGTGTCCCGGACAAGTTGGCGAAGTTTTTTTGAAAATTTAGTGCCGCCGAGTATCGAGACCAGTCTCATCTGGTCGCCGCCAGTTATAAAGACACCAGTAACGCCGTCGAGAAGCTCGTCAGGATCCGCCTCGAACACATCTTGGCGCGACGTCGCTCTCAAGACCCTTGGATTTGCTACTCCGAGATTTCGAAATGCCTGTGTGTAAACATCGGCCGCGAATTCAGGAAAGTCCGATGCAACAGGAACGATTAGTACCTCAGCGTTTTGTTCGCCAGAGAGAGTAAGAAACTTCTTTAGTATCCGGCGTTCGTTGTATTTATCTTCGGCTCCGCCAATAACAAGCAGATGGCCGCCGATGATCTCGCGGTCTAAGCGTTCAATCATTTGTTACTCAATAAAATTCCTCAACCTAAGATAATGACAAGCAAATAATGCAACACGTAAACGGATCCAGCCAGACACCATTTACTTTGCTTCCTCGGCCGTTCTCTGACGCTGTCCGTGAATCTCCTGCAAGTTACGTACCACCAACCGACCCTGCGTGAGCCTTGCACTGATCGCTTCGGTAAGGGCCTGGGCCCCGGTTATCGTCGTTACGCACGGGACGTTGAACTGCAGCGCAGCCTTTCGGATCGCCTTTTCGTCGTAGTGCGACGTTCGTCCTAGCGGTGTGTTTATGATCAGTGCGATCTCGCCCTGGCGGATCAGATCGGCAATGTTCGGTCTGCCTTCATTTACCTTGAACACGTCCCGACACTCGAGTCCGATCTCACGCAGTCGCCTGGCTGTACCATATGTGGCGATCAGATCGAAGCTGAGTTTTGCCAATTTTCTGGCAAGAATTACAGCGTGGCCCTTGTCAGCATCGGTCACGGAAATGAACGCCTTGCCCGACAGCGGCAAAACCAGTCCCGCCGCTTCCATTGCCTTGCCATATGCCTCGCCGAATGAACTACCGACGCCCATCACTTCGCCTGTCGAATGCATCTCGGGACCGAGTATCGGGTCGACACCGGCGAACTTCTTAAATGGAAACACGGGCGATTTAACGAATATCTCAGGAACAGGCAGTACATCCGGTAAACCAAAATCGCTAAGCTTATTGGCACCCGCCATGACGAGCGAGGCTATCTTTGCAATGGGGACACCAGTCGCCTTGGCTACGAACGGCACTGTCCGTGACGCCCGCGGATTGACCTCGAGCACATATACTCGATTCTCCTGGATCGCGAACTGAATGTTCATCAAGCCTTTTACCTTTAACGCGTCGGCCAGCAATTTTGTGTAATGCTGGATCGTCTCAAGATGCTCGGCTGCGATTTTCTGGGCCGGCAAGACGCTCGATGAATCGCCGGAGTGAATACCGGCTTCTTCGATATGCTCCTGGATACCCGCGATCACAACGGCGGTTTCGTCGACCAGGGCGTCCACGTCGATCTCGCCGGCCCGTTCGAGGAATTTGTCGATCAGAATAGGTTTTTCCGGCGATGCATCGACCGCGGAACGCATATATTCGTCAAGGCTTTTTTCATCGTAGACGATCGCCATCGCGCGACCACCCAGCACAAAGCTTGGCCGAACTATGATGGGGTAACCTATTTCTTCAGCGACGAGCTTGGCTTCCTCCGCTGATGTAACACTTGAATTTTCAGGACATGGAATATTGAGCTCTGAAAGCAATGCGCCAAAACGCTTTCGGTCCTCGGCGAGGTCGATTGAGTCAGGAGGAGTGCCGATGATGGGAACACCCGCATCCGCTAAACGGTTTGCCAGATTCAGAGGCGTCTGACCGCCAAATTGAACGATCACCCCTTCGGGCTTTTCGACCTCGACGATATTCATTACATCTTCGAATGTCAGCGGCTCAAAATACAATCTGTCTGAGGTATCATAATCGGTCGACACCGTCTCCGGATTGCAGTTGACCATGATGGTCTCAAAATCAGCCTCTTGCAAAGCAAAACTTGCGTGACAGCAGCAGTAGTCGAATTCGATACCTTGGCCGATCCGATTCGGACCCGAGCCGAGGATCATGATCTTTCGGCGGTTGGTTGGCTGCGCTTCGCATTCCTCTTCGTATGTCGAATAAAGATACGGTGTAAATGATTCAAATTCGGCGGCACAGGTATCGACTCTTTTGTAAACCGGCTTTATACCGAGGTTTTTCCTGAAATCGCGGACCTCGGCCTCAGTGCCGCCGCATAGATACCGTAGACGCCGATCCGAAAGGCCAAACTCTTTAGCAGATCGAAGAACATCAACTGGAAGATCCTCAATCTTTTTAGAATCGATCTGCGACTGCAATACCATCACCTCGTTCAGCTGTTCGAGAAACCACGGGTCGATCTTTGTCAGCCTGTGCACCTCATCTATCGAGTAGCCGTTCTGCAGTGCGTAGGTTATATAGGAAAACCGTTGAGAATTCGGACGAGCGAGTTTTGCCTGCAATTCATGGTCAGGGACCCGGCTCAATCGAAGCGGCTTAACTGCTTCAAGCGACCGCAAACCCTTGAATAACGACTCTTTGAAAGTCCGGCCGATCGCCATCACCTCACCCACCGATTTCATTTGCGTGCCTAATACATCCTCAGCTCCCGGAAATTTTTCGAATGCCCATTTTGGGATCTTGGTCACAACATAATCGATCGTGGGCTCGAACGATGCGGGAGTCTTTTTGGTGATGTCGTTCGGTATTTCGTCAAGCGTATAGCCCACCGCAAGTTTTGCTGCGATCTTAGCTATCGGAAAACCCGTGGCCTTCGAGGCGAGAGCAGATGATCGCGACACGCGCGGATTCATCTCGATGATCCTCACTTCGCCGTTCGCCGGGTTGACGGCAAACTGAATATTAGACCCGCCGGTTTCGACGCCGACCTTGCGAATACACTTGATGGCCATGTCCCGTAGCGTTTGATATTCGACGTCCGAAAGGGTTTGAGCCGGCGCAACGGTTATCGAATCGCCAGTGTGAACGCCCATCGGATCGAAATTCTCGATCGAACAGATGATAACGACGTTGTCGTCCAGGTCTCTCATCACTTCGAGCTCGTACTCTTTCCACCCGAGGATCGATTCTTCGACGAGGATCTGGGAAACCGGAGAGGCGGCAAGTCCATTTTTCGCGATCTCCTCAAATTCTTCAGGGTTAAAAGCCGTCCCGCCGCCGGTGCCGCCCAATGTAAATGCCGGCCGAATGATCGCGGGATATCCGATCTCTTCGACGATCGACAGCGCCTCATCCCAGTTATGGGCAAACCCGCCTCGCGCCGATGGAATGCCGATCTCGTCCATCGCCGCTTTGAACAATTCGCGGTCCTCGCCAACCTTGATCGCGTCGATATTCGCGCCGATCAATTTCACGCCGAATTTATCCAGCACACCTTGCTCGAAAAGTTCTACAGATAGATTCAGCCCGGTCTGTCCACCCACGGTCGGGAGCAGTGCGTCGGGACGTTCCTTCTCGATAATGGCGGCAAGGGTCTCGACGGTCAGTGGCTCGATGTACGTTCGGTCAGCGATCTCGGGATCGGTCATTATCGTCGCCGGATTTGAATTTACGAGCACGACGGCAAACCCTTCCTGTTTTAGGGCGCGGCAAGCCTGTGTTCCCGAATAGTCGAATTCACAGGCCTGGCCAATTATGATCGGCCCCGACCCGATAATAAGTATCTTGTGAATGTCTGTACGTTTGGGCATTTTCTAAATGTCCGATTATACAGAAATCCCGGGGCGTTAAAAACGGATGCCGGTCAAAATGCCCAGAATTAGCGTAATGACGCTCGCTTTCCACAGGCGGATCCAAAAAAAGAGGCCGCCAGAAAAGGCGGCCGTTTGAAAGTAAAGGTTTTATGTTTACCGATCAGAATGGGAATCCCGGGATCCTCACCGCTTTGCGGATCTGGCGTCCTGCCTCATCGACGATCTTGCCCGCAATGATCCCGCCCAGGTTTTCGGCCAGCTGAGGATTCAGCTTTTTCAGCTTGTCCTGCGTCTTTTTCGCTCCCTTTTTATCGCCGGTCGCATACTGCGTCGAACCAAGGTTGAAAAGTCCCATGACATTATTGCCGTCCAAAGTCACAACGCGGTTGAACTGGGCCAGAGCGGAAGTAAGATCCTTCTTGCCCCGATAAGCCGTACCCAGCTGGTTGATCGCAATAACCCAATCCGGATGAAGCCGGTTTGCTTCGTTAAGAGACGTTACGGCCGCATCGTACTCACCGAGGCCATTATGGGTCGCGCCCAAATTCATATAGGCAGCATCGAACGCCGGATCGTATTTGACCGCCTGCTGGAGCGATGCCTTGCTCTTTTGCAGTTTGGCGGCTGCTTCAGCGTCCCTATTCGCAGCCTTATCGGCTCTCGCGGCGTTATAGTAGGCCCAGCCAACATTATTTGCGTCAACAGCGTCAGGATTCAGCGAGCGCGCGGTTTCTAATTTCGCAACAGCCTTATCCCACTCGTTGGTCTTACCGAGACAATAACCCCATTCGCTATATAGCTCCGCGTTTTTCGTGTTGCCTGGTTCAGCGAGCTTGTACTCGGCATTGGCCTCGGCATACCTTTCCTGCTGGCGATATGTGCTGGCCAGATTCGCATGGGTCCTGGTATTGCCGGCATCTATCCGAAGCGATTCTTTATATGCTTTCTCAGCATTCTTGTAGTCTTCGCTGTTGTAATAGATCACGCCGAGGTCGAACCAGGCTAGGGAATTTGTAGGATCGATGCGGATCGCTTCCTTGTAAGCATCGATCGAGCGGGACGGCTGATTCATCACCGCATAAATTACGCCACGATGATAATATGCCTCGCCGTTTTGCGGCTCGGTCCGGATGATACGTTCGAGCGCCGCCAGAGCCTCCGTATTTTTATTCTGTTTGACCATGATCGAGACGCGTGCAAATCGGGCTTCCGAGCTATCAACGCCGGCGGCATCCGCTTTCGTAAAATAGGTCTCAGCTTTTACAAAGTCGCCTGTGTCAACCGAAGCAAGTCCGGCCGGTATATAGAGGGTTGTAAACTCAGGATCGAGCGTCAGTGCCTTTTCGTAATTCAAAAGTGCTTTATCTGCCGTTCCCTTGGTGTCGTAAATTTGGCCCAGTTTTGCAAACGCCGATGCATTTTTGGAATCCAACTTGACCGCCTCTTCCAAAATTGGAATGGCCGCTTCGTTATTAGATTCGCCCGCAGTTTCAATGCCCGTCACAGTGAGGGCCTCACTCAAACCGGACGCCGCATAGGAGTTCTTAGGATTGTTCTTTAATGCAGCTCGATAGTTGGTAGTTGCCAGCGAAACGTCGCCTTTCTCCATCGCCAAATTTCCGCGAGTGGTCAAAGTGTTGGAAAGTTTTATTTTAGCGTTTCGTTCACGGGCCTGCGCGCGGACGATCTCGGCCTGTCTCGACTTTATATTGGCCGCTTTCTTTCTTCGCGATGCCGAAAACTGCGCATTCAACCGGGCATCTTGGGCTCGATACGCCGACGCACCGCCGCGAAGCCCTGCTGCTCCGCCGCCGCGCTCCTGAGGTTTCTTCCTCGACGACCGAAAAACGAATACACTTGCCCCGCCCGAAAGGTCATCCGTTGGAACAAGATCCGTTGCCGCCACGTTCATCGTGGCCGAATTAAGCGAAACGGCAACGATCAACGCCACTATCATTTTAATTGTTCTTGGTCGTCTATACATCTGGCACCTCACAAAGGAACGCGTATTTCGCCGGGAGAATGGCGCGAAGATTATACTTTATATGAACGGAATTGTTGAGTTCTTTTGCCGAGATTCGGTCTTATGGTGCGAGTTGGGTGACGTTTAACAGTCCGAAAACCCGACAAATGTTGGTTCGGGCATTAAATCTATATCAAACTTCGCTTTTACGCCGGCTTGTATCGCTCGCGCAAGTTCTAACATATCCGCCGCCGAGGCGTCACCTAGATTAATAAGGGCCAGCGAATGATTCTGACTGATGCCGGCTCTGCCCAGCCGAAATCCCTTTTGAAATCCGGCCTTTTCGATCAGCCAGGCGGCCGGGATCTTTACTTGATCCACTGAAACATTAAAGGTTGGGACATTGTCCGTCATCCCTGCGTCGGCAACTGCATCGATCTTGTCTCGTTCAACTAATGGATTCTTGAAAAATGAGCCGGCGCTCACCGAATTCGGATCATCTGGATCGCAAACCATAGATTTCCGACGCCGGATCCTAATAACCGCATCACGTATTTCCCGTATCGGCGCTGTCGAGCCGCCCAATTCACGCTCAAGCTCGGCGTAGCCCACGCTGGCGGTGTGCTCCGCTGACATCTGAAACGTAACAGCAAGAACGACGTAACGGTCCCGAGCTGTCGAATTAAAGATGCTGGTCCGATACAAAAACCTGCAATCGCTCTTTGCGAGCTGAACGATCGCGTTGCACTGGCGATCGAAACATCGTACGGAGACAATCGTCGACGATACTTCCTGACCGTAAGCACCCACATTTTGCACCGGCGTTCCGCCGACACTGCCGGGAATCCCGCTAAGGCATTCGATACCGCAAAGATCGCGCTCGACGCAGTATGAGACTAATCGATCCCAATCTTCACCGGCTGCGACCGTAAGTCGGGGCGCGTCATCCGCGTGAACTGAATGCGGTTCGGTACCCTGAAGTTCTATTTTGACGACCAATCCGTCAAAACCGTGATCGGAAACAAGCAAGTTGCTTCCTCCGCCGAGGACAAACACCGGCAGTTCATGAAATGCAGCAAATTCAAAGGATTTGACCAGTTGTTCTTCGCTGCGTATTCGCGCAAAGAATCGGGCCGGGCCGCCGACTTTCAGGGTGGTGAACGGTGAAAGAGAAATGTTCTCTTCGATGATGAGATCTGAATTAGTTATAAGTTAAAAAAGAGCGGGCTGCGGGCCCGCTCTACTTAAACGTGGATTGTGAATTAACCCCGAAGCTTTCCGCCGCTGATCAGTTCCAACTGGCCTGCAAGATCCGGCCGGCGAAGCTGTTTCACTTTATTGTAGGCTTTTTGCGCTTCGTTCAAATCGCCGTTTTGGAACGCAGCCTCGGCAAAATTATAGTGTGCCTGGACATACTTATCATCGCGCTCTGTGGCCTTTTTGAACCAACTCATCGCTTCTTTGTAGTTCTTTTGTTTTCGATATGCGATACCAAGCTCATTGATCGCGAAGACCCATTTCGGCTGTTTGTCTACAACCCGTTTGAGAGCATCGACTGCGCCGGCATAGTCACCGAGATCGGTCAGAGTCATACCGAGGTTGAGCAGCGGTCCCTCGATAAATTTCGGGCTGGAAAACGCTGCCTTTTCGAGACTTGCCTTGGCCTTTTCGAGCTTGCTGCGGACAAGGGCCGGATCGCGCTTTGCCACAATATCGGTTCGAGCCGAGTTATAATAAGCCCAGCCGAGATTTGCCGTATCGACGGTGTTTCCGGTAATAGCTGCCGCCTTCTCCAATGCACTCACAGCCGTATCCCATCTACATGGGATCCCGCTTCGGGCATTGATCGCGCACTGTTTGGAGATCACGAATCCGATCTTACTGTAAACGTCTGCGGCTTCGTCCGGGCTGTAATCCGACTTCCGTTGGATGAACGAGGTCGCCAAATTGTAATTCGATTCGGCATCGTTATATTTTGCTTGCAGCCTTTGGCTGTCCGCCAGATTGATATAAGCCTCGATACTGTCGTTCTTTAGGCGAACCGCCTGTTTATACGCCTTTTCGGCCTCGACATAATCATCAATTTCAAAATACGCGGAACCGAGACCAAAGAAAGCATCGAAATAATTCGGTTTAAGAACGGCTGCCTGCCTATATTCTACAAGCGCCTCCTTATACTTCTCCATTCTCAGAAGCGTTTCGCCGGTCTGGTAAAAAGCCTCAGCATAG
>JBDTMQ010000039.1:0-4992 GCA_039934155.1 Acidobacteriota bacterium
GGTATCGAAAGCAGGACCTGTTCTTTTGCCAACTTTGTCAGGTCGATCTGATCGCCTTCGAGCACATCGGCGTGGAGTTCGGCGTCGGACAATTCCCCGTCGCTCGCGGCGGCGAATGTCTCGGCATTGACATAGAGCAGGTCAAGATCGAGATCGAACAGCGTCTCGACCGGTTTTAAACAGCGGCTGCAATCTATCAACAGCGCGAATTTTAGACGGCCGCTGATCTTGACCTCCGCGCCGGTCGACATCGCGTTGGCGGAGATCGAAACGTCGCCGGCTAATTTGGCGTTGTCGACCTCAAGATCTATATCGTCTTTTGTGATAACAGCGTCGAGGCGTTGGGGCTCAGTCGCCAGGGCGCTTAGCTCGATCTTCATTTACAATAAACCGGATAAACCGTTTCAAACATCGCGAAAAGCAAATTTTCTATTATAACGAATGCAGTTTGAGTGTCAAACAATTGGCGCAGGTCCTTGGTGCTTCTTTTTAAGTTCGTCCTTTTTGTCTGAGTGAACTTTGTGTGTGTCATTGGTGGCCTTTGGGTTAGAGAGAAGTTAGACACAAAAACCACAAAGAGTAGACTCGAAGGACACTAAGGTGGAAACCAGGACCTATGAAATGAACTTTCATAAGCAATACGGCAGGACGGATACTAACGTAAAATGGCGATCTCGCCTGCCCGGATTCCGACGGCATCGGAGAGCGATGCAAAGCCGTTTTGCTTCAGCACCACTTTAAGGCCGCGGTTTATCGAGCCGGCAAAAGAAGGGCCACCGTAAATGAATCCGGTGTAAGCCTGCAAAAGAGAGGCTCCGGCGGCGATCTTGTCGAACGCATCCTGGGCTGAGAAAATGCCGCCGACCCCAATGACCGGAAGTTTTCCTTTTGAATGAACGAAGATGCGGGCGATTGTAGTGTTCGACGGCTGCTGCAGCGGCCGTCCGCTCAGTCCTCCGTCAAGCTCGACTAAATGATTGCCGGACAGCAACCCTTCACGACGAAGCGTGGTATTCGCTGCGATCAGACCATCTACCGACCGTTCGAGACAGATATCTACGACGTCGTTGAGCTCGTTTTCGGCAAGGTCAGGCGAGATCTTGAGCAGAAGCGGCTTTTTCCCCAGCTCCAGATTTCGACGTTGGAGTGCATCGATCAGCGCATCGAGGCTTTCCGATTTCTGAAGATCTCGCAGGTCCGGCGTGTTCGGTGACGAAACATTGACGGCGATGTAGTCGGCAAGCGGATGGACCTTTTCAAATGCGGCAAGATAATTTTCGACAGCCTCTTCGTTCGGGACCGTACGGTTGCGGCCGATATTTACGCCGACGATGCATTCGCGGTCGATCTTGCCAAGCTTTTCGGCGACGGCGTCGGCCCCAGCGTTGTTGAAGCCAAGCCGGTTGATCAAAGCGCGGTCGGCCGGTAATCGAAATAATCGCGGTTTGGGATTTCCCTTTTGCGGTTGATCGGTCACGGTCCCGACCTCGATAAAGCCGAAACCGAGGGCGGCGAGCTGGTCGACGGCGGCGGCGTTCTTATCAAAACCGGCAGCCAAACCAAGGGGATTATGAAATTGGAGGCCGAAGAGGCTGACCGCGCCAACGGTTTCAGCAGCGAATCGCAGGGCGGCCATTCGCCGTGCTACGCGTGTCCCAAGGGCGATCTTCAATGCATCAACGCCGAGCTCGTGCGCGGCCTCAGCCGGCAGCCTGAATAAGATGGGACGCAGAAACTTGCCGTAGCTCAATATTTTAAGATGCCTTGTACCAGATAGGAAGGTATCCAGGTTATGGACACCCGTTCTCCGCTAATCAATTCGTCGACCCTGAAAAGCGTATAGGTATCAGAATCACGGTCGGCCGTATGGACCAGATAAATATGGCCCACAATTGCCTCAACCGGCTTTTCGCGGGCGGCTGATTCGTAAGCGGCAAGCCGGGGCAACTTACCGAGAGCGTTCCATTCGAGCGGACCCAGATCTTTGATACGGCTTCGGTCGTCGACCACCATCGAAACGTCCAAAACATCCTTGACCACCAAGCCGTCGTTTCGACGGTATGTATAGAAATAAATGTCCCAGACGCTGCATGTCACCGAAAAGGCTTCAGGGCCGTTCGCTCCTTTTTCGAAGCTGTAAGCCGCCAACGTATAATTATCGGCGCCGGTCAATTTATCGACGACGCGTGATTCAAGTATCGCAGTACGCTGCCCCTGTCCAAAGGATTGTGAATTTGCTATCAGCACGGAGCAGAAGATCGCGGCTGTCATCAACAATAATGCGCTGATACTTTGCATGGCTGTCGGCCCTCGAAATTAAGAAGATTTTAGAACTAACACGCCGCAATGTCACTTTTGTTTCGACTGTTGTTGTATGCGCCCTGATTTTTTTGCTACGATTTGCACTCGAATGGCCGATAAGATCAACCTGGTCGAAAAATCCCGCATTATGGACAGTGCCCGCATGAAGCGGGCTATTTCGCGGCTCGCCTCTGAGATCGTCGAAGAGAACCACGGCGCGCAGGACCTGTATGTGGTCGGCATCCGCCGCCGCGGCGTACCGCTTGCGGAAAGGATCGTCGATAAGATCGAATCGCTCGAGGGCGTGCGGCCGTTATACGGAATTATCGATATAACCCTCTATCGCGACGACCTGTCGACGGTCGGAGCCAATCCAATTGTCAACCGTACAGAACTTGATACCGACATAGAGAATAAGATAATAGTTCTGGTGGACGACGTACTCTACACGGGCCGGACCATTCGGGCCGCAATGGACCAGCTGATGGACTTTGGCCGCCCGCGAAAGGTTCAGCTCGCTGTATTGATCGACCGCGGCCGCGAACATCGCGAATTGCCTATCCAGGCCGATTTTGTAGGAAAGGTCGTTCCAACCAAACAGACCGAGATCATAAAAGTGATGCTTAAGGATTTTGACGATATTGAGGGTGTCGGCATTTTTGAAAGGCCGACAGAACAGCTTTTGTAAGCAAGGTTAACGCCTTGCTTTTTTTATCAGTAAATATTCCGAGTATTTAGCCCGCGGTCGCTGACCGCGAACAAAAGTCTTGCGACGGTCAAAGACCATCTGCTTAATTCGGCTGGCGGCAATGGAAAAACCATTTAAGAGAAGGGACCTGCTCGGTATACGCGGCCTAACGGCAGCGGAGATAACAGGAATTCTCAATACGGCAGAGAATTTCACTGAGATCAATTCTCGTGAGATCAAAAAGGTGCCGACGCTTCGTGGCAAGACTGTCATTAACCTTTTTTTTGAATCATCGACACGGACGCGCACGTCATTTGAGCTTGCGGCCAAGCGGCTGTCGGCTGACGCCGTCAACATCAGCGTTTCTTCTTCCAGCGTGACAAAGGGTGAAAGTCTGCTGGACACGGCGATGAATCTTGACGCGATGCAGCCCGATTGCATTGTTGTTCGCCATTCGAGTGCCGGTGTGCCGCACCAACTTGCCAAGGTAAGTAAAGCGGCGGTCGTCAACGCTGGTGACGGAGCCAACGAGCACCCGACTCAGGCGTTGCTGGACGCAATGACCATTCGCGAACACAAAAAGCAGATCGACGGGCTGCAGGTGGCAATAATCGGCGACATTCTGCACAGCCGCGTTGCGCGCTCGAACATTCATCTTCTAACAAAGCTGGGGGCTAAAGTTAGGGTCGCGGGGCCGGGCACGCTCGTCCCCGAAGACTTTGCACACCTTGTCGAAAACGGCTTGTCCGTTGCCCCCAACATCGAGGCGGCGTTAGACGGCGCCGACGTGGTGATGATCCTTCGTATTCAAAGGGAGCGGCAGGATTCGGCCTACTTCCCGACGTTGAGCGAATACGCCATACATTATGGTCTGACAAATGAGCGCCTCGACCTGGCTAGAAAGGACGCCATCGTCCTTCATCCAGGCCCGATGAATCGCGGCATCGAGATCTCGTCAGAGATCGCCGATGGTACTCGTTCACTCATTCTGGATCAAGTAAAATATGGTGTTGCGGTCAGAATGGCCGTTCTTTATCTGGCAACTGGAGGAACCATGTCCAGTTAATAGGGGCGACGTTCTGCTTGTTCATCGCAATCGATACACTTTTTATGCATTTTGATCACCGGCGGCACGGTCTTAAACTTACAGTGGAAATTCTTCACTTTTAATGAGACTTCTTATAAAAAACGGTCATCTTATAGACCCGGCGGCGCCCGAGAACACCGGAATGAGCGTGCTTATCGAGGCCGGGCGCGTCGCGGCGTGGATCGGCCCGAACGAATCCCCGCCGGAAGGCTGTGAGGTATTCGACGCCAGCGGCCTTCTTGTCGCGCCGGGTTTTATCGATATGCATGTGCATCTGCGCGAGCCGGGCAGCGAGCATAAAGAGACTATCGCGACGGGCAGCGCGGCGGCCGTCGCCGGCGGGTGGACAAGTGTTTGCCCAATGCCGAATACTGATCCGATCAATGATAATGCGGCGATCACACGCTACCTGATCGAACAATCGGATCGCGCCGCACTCGCAAATGTCTTTCCGATCGGTGCGATCACAAAATCTTCAGATGGTTCTGAGTTGGCCGAGATGGGCGAGATGAGAGCTGCCGGCGCCGTTGCCGTTTCTGACGACGGCCGGCCTGTTCCCAATGCGGGAATAATGAGGCGGGCGATGCAGTACGCGCGCGATTTCGATCTGCCGGTGATCGATCACTGCGAAGATAGATCGCTTTCGCACGGCGGTGTTATGCACGAAGGGCGGATGTCGCTGCTGCTGGGACTAAAGGGTATGCCCGCCCTCGCCGAAGAGATCGATGTAATTCGGGATATCAGCCTGGCAAAAGAGACCGGCGCCCATATTCATATCGCGCACATCTCTACAAAAGGCTCGGTCGAGGCTGTCAGGCGTGCAAAGAACGAAGGCATAAACGTTACCTGTGAGGTCGCGCCGCATCACTTTTCGCTGACCGACGCCGCTGTCGAAGGCTACGACACCAACACAAAA
>JBDTMQ010000040.1:0-5905 GCA_039934155.1 Acidobacteriota bacterium
ACTCGTTTTTGTTCTTCATTATGATAAAAAATCTCAGAACGATACTGCGTTCCGACGTCGTTGCCTTGTCTATTAAGAGTCGTCGGGTCGTGGACGGTAAAAAACACTCGCAGCAGGTCAGCGTAAGAAAGCTCACTCGGATCGAATTTGATCTGTGCCACCTCAGCATGTCCGGTTGATCCCGAGCAAACCTCCTGATACGTCGGATCTGGTTTATGGCCGCCGGTATAGCCTGAAATGACATCATGGACGCCTTTCAGGTCGTCAAACACAGCCTCAACACACCAAAAGCATCCAGCCGCGAGCGTGGCCGTCTCTAAACCATTATCAATCATAATTTACCTCTGCCGTCTGACGGCGGCATTCTCTCCAGAACTTCCCAAAAGAACTCGAATATCTCTATATTTCGCTGGGCAGCGGCTACCGACTCGCCCCACGAATAAAAGCCGTGACGTCGAATGAAAATACCGTGAATATGAGCATTCTCGAGCAGTACATTTTCGACCACGTGCGAAAGCGCCAGATGATCCTGAGAATTTTCCACGATCGGAACGATCTCGGTGTGATCGTGTGACTCGACGCCGGAGAGGCCTTTCAATAACTCGTAGCCGCGAATACGCACTGCCCCGTCGACAAAATGCGTGTTCCAAACGATCATTCCGGATACCGACTGCGAAAACAGGATACAACGGGCCTTGGGCTGCAGCCGATAGATCGTAAGGTGCAGAAGTGTTTCGTCAGCCGGGCGACCGAATCCGTGCAGTATCTCGGCATCGTCGTCGATCTCAAGGAAGTTGGTCTCATCCAGAACACCTGTTTTATCGCCGGCCGAAGTAATGCACAGACGCATCGGCTTTCGAGCCAGCAGGAGGCTGAAATTGCCGCTGTCAGCGCGTATCCAGCCTCGCGAAAAAAATTCGCGGCCGGTCTCAGCGAGTTCTTCCGCTGGCTTTGGGATCTTAGATTTCACGGTCATCGGGTGTTAGCGCTGATCGAACTATTCTTCGTCCTCGCGAAGTTTTTCGAGAACCGAAAGATCTTCGAGGGTAGTGACATCGCCGGCCACGGCCGAGCCCGAGGCAATCTCGCGCAAAAGCCGCCGCATTATCTTGCCCGAACGCGTTTTTGGCAGGGCGTCGGTAAACCGGATATCGTCGGGTTTGGCCAGCGAACCGATCTCTTTGGTGACATGCGAGCGAAGTTCGCTCTTTAAGTCTTCATTTCCCGAACGCCCGCCCTCCAAGGTTACGAACGCGGCGATCGCCTGTCCCTTGAGGTCGTCGGGCCGGCCGACAACGGCTGCTTCGGCGACGGCCTCGTGCGAAACGAGTGCCGATTCTATTTCGGCAGTGCCAAGCCTGTGACCGCTGACGTTGATCACGTCGTCAACGCGTCCCATGATCCAATAGTTTCCCATTTGGTCGCGACGTGCGCCGTCGCCCGCAAAATACGCATGCGGTATCTCGGACCAATATGTCGCTTTATAACGCTCGTCGTCGCCCCAGATCGTTCGCAGCATCGACGGCCACGGATGCTTGATCACGAGATACCCGCCCTCGTTCTCGCCGACAGTCGATCCGCTCTTGGTCACGATGTCAACAGAAATTCCGGGCAGCGGATGAGTCGCCGTCCCGGGCACAGTAGGTGTCGCGCCGGGCAGCGGCGAGATCATGATCGTCCCTGTTTCGGTCTGCCACCAAGTGTCGACGATTGGGCACTTTCCCTTACCAATAACGTGGTGATACCACATCCAGGCTTCAGGGTTGATGGGCTCGCCGACAGTTCCGAGCAGCCGCAAACTCGACAGGTCGTGCTTAAGCGGATACTGTTCGCCCCATTTGATGAATGCTCTGATCGCCGTCGGCGCTGTGTACAGAATATTGATCTTGTGTCGCTCGATCATGTCCCAGAATCGGTCAAAATCGGGATAATTCGGCGCGCCTTCATACATAAAGACCGTTGCGCCGTTGGCGAGCGGCCCGTAGACGACATAGCTGTGACCGGTGACCCAGCCGATATCGGCTGTGCACCAATAAATATCCTCGTCACGCAGATCGAACACGAGTTTGGTAGTATATGCGGCCTGTGTCAGATAACCGCCGGATGTGTGAAGGATGCCTTTCGGTTTGCCTGTCGTACCGGAAGTGTACAAGATGTAAAGCGGATGTTCGGAATCGAGCTCAGCGGCGGGACACTCGCTCTTGACCGTGTCGATGAGCTCATGCCACCAGTGATCGCGGCCGGCCTTCATATTTACCTTCGAGCCCGTTCGTCGATAAACCACCACATCTGTAATGCTCGGGCATTGTTCTACTGCCTTATCTACTACTTCTTTTAATTTCAGCTCTGTCCCTCGGCGATAGCCGCCGTCCGCCGTAACGATCACTTTACACTGGCCATCATTGACCCGATCTCGTATCGCGTCAGCCGAAAACCCGCCGAAGATGACGGTATGCACGGCGCCTATCCTGGCGCAGGCAAGCATCGCCACGGCAAGGGCCGGGACCAGCGGCATATACAATGCGACACGGTCGCCCGTCTCCACGCCCAAATTCTTGAGAACATTCGCAAATCTTGAAACTTCGACGTGGAGCTGCTGATAAGTGATCGTTTTTACTTCCCCCGTCTCGCCTTCCCAGATGATCGCGGCCTTATTTCGGCGCCAGGTTTCGAGGTGGCGATCAAGACAGTTATATGAGACATTCAGCCTTCCGCCGACAAACCATTTTGCGAATGGCTCGTTCCATTCGAGCACCTTATCCCAGGTCTTGAACCAATGAAGCTCTTCGGCCTGTGCGGCCCAAAACGCCTCGGGGTCCGATTCGGCGTTCTTGTACATCCGCTCATACTCGTCAAAACTCTTTACGCGCGCAGCTGAGGCAAAATCCGCGGGCGGCGGAAATATCCTTGCTTCGGTAAGTATCGACTCGATCGTTTTTTGCTCAGTCATACCGTCAATTATAAAGTATTGCAGCAGTAAGGTTAAGTTGTGTCGCCGGCGGAGGTTGTGGAAACAACTTTTTTGCGTGTAAAATCGGCAAAAGCATTTTTCTCATTGACTTCCCGACCCACAGCTCTTTTTTTGCCGAAAGATACCTATGCCGCTGCTCGAAATGAAAAACATCGTCAAAGAATTTCCGGGCGTGAAGGCTCTGGACGGCGTGAGCTTTACGGTCGAGGCTGGAGAATTCCATTCATTGGTGGGCGAGAACGGCGCCGGAAAGTCGACCTTGATGAAAGTTCTCTCCGGGGTATATCCGTTCGGTACTTATACGGGTGATATCGAGATCGACGGCACAGTACGGCATTTCCGCGGCGTACGTGATTCGGAGGATGCGGGTGTCGCGATCATTTTTCAGGAGCTGTCGCTGGTCAAAGAGCTGACCGTCGGCGAAAACATCTTTTTAGGGAAAGAGCCGTCCCGGTTCGGTGTGATCAACTGGACCGAACTTTATCACAGAGCGTCAAAACTGTTGGCGGAACTCAGACTGCCGATAGATCCGCGTGTGCAGGTCGGCAGTCTCGGCATCGGCCAGCAGCAGCTGGTCGAGATCGCCAAAGCGTTGTCGAAAGAGGCCCGGATCCTGGTGCTCGATGAGCCTACGGCCGCACTTACGGAATCCGAGGTTGAAACGCTTTTTTCTATCCTTAAAGACCTCAAAGAGAGAAATGTCGGAATGATCTATATCTCTCATAAGCTCGACGAGGTCTTTACTATGAGTGATCGGATAACGGTCCTTCGGGACGGGCGTACTGTCGGCAGTTATTATGCGGCGGATCTGACGGTGGAAACGGTCATCGCCGCGATGGTCGGCCGCGAGGTCGGCGATATATTTCCGAAACCGGACCACGAATTCGGCGATGTCGTTCTCGAAGTAAGACATCTGAATGCCTATTCGAATGACGACCAAAATCGCAAGGTCGTTAATGACGTCTCATTCCGTGTTCGCGCGGGCGAGGTGCTCGGGATCGCAGGCCTGATGGGTGCCGGACGAACCGAAATGCTTATGACGGTATTTGGAGCGTGGCAAGGCAAAAATCGCGCTGAGATCGTTGTAGACGGTAAACCGGTGCAGATCGATTCACCATCAGACGCGATCAAGCTGGGAATCGGGTTTGTTACCGAAGATCGGAAACGATACGGGCTGATCCTTGAACAGACTATCCTCGACAATATGACGCTTGCGGGCCTGAAAAGAATCTCAGGCAAGTTTCTGATCGATCGCACCCGCGAGGCGATGGCTGTCAAACAGCCGATGGCCTCGCTTCGCGTAAAGGCAAACTCGCCGATGACCGTGGCCGGTACTCTTTCAGGCGGAAATCAGCAAAAGGTGGTTCTAGGCAAATGGCTTTTGACGAATCCCAAAGTTTTGTTTCTCGATGAGCCGACCCGGGGGATAGACGTCGGGGCCAAACAGGAGATCTATGCCGAAATCAATAAGCTTGCGAAACAGGGTTTGGCTATCGTACTTATTTCGTCCGAGCTTCCTGAAGTTTTAGGCCTCAGCGACAGGGTGATGGTTCTGCACGAAGGAAACCTGACCGGGGAATTTACCAGGAGCGAGGCAACGCCGGAAAAAGTGATGGCAGCGGCCACAGGCAATAATTAGAAACCCGCGAATATGAGTGAATCATTAAAAGCAAAGCTTACCGGTTCGACACTTCGTGCATACATCATGATCGCCGTCCTCGCCTTTATCTGGCTGTATTTTCACTGGGCGACCGATTCGGTATTTTTGACGGCACGCAATCTTTCGAATTTAATGACACAGATGTCGGTGACCGGAATACTCGCCGTCGGTATGCTGATGGTCATCGTCTCGGGGAATATCGACCTTTCAGTAGGTTCAGTTCTGGGGTTCGCCGGCGGGATCGCCGCTTTTACCCTCACGACAATGGAGTACGGTCTGGTGGCATCGATCGCTTTTGCCATGTCGGTCGGAATTCTGATCGGCCTCCTTCACGGGGTACTTACCGCTTATATAAACATTCCTGCTTTCATCGTCACACTCGGCGGGCTCCTGGCATGGCGTGGCGCCGTCAAATGGCTGTTAGGCGGTAATACGATCCCGATCTCGAACGAAACTTTTAATGCCATAGGGCAGAGCTATGTCGGCTCGAATCTTGGCTGGCTCATTGCCGCGGTAGCGATCGCCTTCGTTCTATTCGGAGCATATCGGCGCGCCCGCTCGGTCAAGGATTATGGATTAGGTGAGGCAAATTATACCGGGGAACTTGTAAAATCGATCCTGCCGATCGGTGCGATCATTGCATTCATTTGGGTGATGAATGCATACGAAGGAAAAGGTGTGCCTATTCCCGTGATCATATTGCTGGCGGTCGCCTTATTCGGGGCGTTCTTGACGAATTCCACGACCTTTGGCCGCTATCTCTATGCTATCGGCGGCAATGCTGACGCAGCCCGCCTCTCAGGGATCGATAATAAACGAAACGTGCTGAAGGTCTTTGCTCTGCTCGGAGCTTTGACAGGCGTGGCGTCGCTTATTTTTACGGCCCGGGTTGGCAGCGCATCGCCCGACGCCGGTGTACTAAAGGAACTCGATGCGATAGCCGCGTGTGTCATTGGAGGAGCTTCGCTGGTCGGCGGACGCGGGACCGTTTTTGGCGCATGTTTGGGCGCATTGATAATGGCAAGTCTCGATAATGGAATGTCGTTGATGAACGTTCGCGATTTTATGCAGGATATTATCAAGGGCGCGATCCTGGTAGCGGCGGTCGGTCTTGACATGGCCGGCCGAAAGCAGAGCTAAGCCGCTAACCACCGATAAAGCTCATTGTCCTTTCAGGCTGAACGAAGTCCGTATCATTAATGTGATGACGGGCTTCTTTTTTCAGGGTGACCTCCCTGATAAATGAGACGATCTCGTCTGACGCTGCGCCGCTG
>JBDTMQ010000041.1:0-8166 GCA_039934155.1 Acidobacteriota bacterium
GGTGTGATGCGTATCCTACGTAGTCCGGATAATAGCGCACTCTAATCAGATGCCATACAAACAGCGCGATTCCGATGACGCTTATTACTATTCCGCCCGTCTTCATAACATTTTCATTTTCTCTGAGGTCTACGCTCGGTTTGAACGGTTTTCTATATGTGGCGAAACGTTAACCCTTGGGCGACGGCTGCGGGGCTGGTGCTCTACGCGGGGCGCTTTAATGCCAGTGTACGATCCGGCATTTCCCCTGACGCTTTTCGAGCACCGCCGTGCCAAGCCCGCCGCTTTCTACTTTTCTCGTGCCTATTTCGGCTGCGAGAGAGTATTTGAAAGTTGCCCACGCTGTTTTACCATCAACTTTGACCTTCAAATCGGTGAATGCGTATTTCGTGTTCTTGAATTCCTTCAACTCGGGTGCAAGGTGAGAATTGCGGTAATCATTCCAACCATAGTTAGCGTGTCCGCTCTCAAATACTGTTACGTCTTCGCTATTTGCCCAAATTTTGTCGAGTGAGGCTAGATCGCCTTTTTCGACCGCGGATGCCTCGTTATTGAGAACCTTCATAACGGCGTTTTCATCCGCCGTTTGAGCTGAGACCGTTACCGACCAACTGAACGTCAAGCCGATGAGGGCCAATACCGGGAAAATTGTACTACTTGTTAATTTCATTTGTTCGTCTCCTTTAGGCATGCAAGAAATCGACGCATTCGGTTCGCCACCACCTATTCATAAATTTGTGCACATTTATTTAACCTTTTACGGGTTTCGGCATCGTCCCCCGAAACGGAGGTAAATCCTTATCGTCCCCGCCATCGCCCCAATCGAATTTACTTTCAGTACGCTCGGCAAAGATCTTTTCCGCAGCGGGCTTTCCAAATTTGTAAAAAACGGCCGGTGTCACGACCTGGTCTAAAATGGTCGAAGTCAAAATACCGCCCAAAACTACGACGGCCAATGGGTGAAGTATTTCTTTACCTGGAGCGTCCGCTGCCAGGACGAACGGGATCAACGAAAGCCCGGCTGTCAGAGCGGTCATCATTACCGGCACAAGTCTTTCCAGCGATCCGCGGATGATCATTTCTTCTGTAAATCCTTCGCCCTCTTCGCGCATCAAGTGAAGGTAATGAGAAATCATCATGATCCCATTACGGGAAGTAATACCGACCAGCGATATAAATCCAACGAGCGTCGCTATTGAAAAAATGCCGCCAGACAGATGCAATGCCCAGATCGCACCTATCAGAGCAAGTGGTATGTTAATCATTACCTGAAGGGCGCTTCGCCAATCGCCAAGTGCCTTTATCAAAAGAAAGAAAATGGCTATGAGCGAAAATATCGTCAGGATAGAAAGGGTTCTGGTCGCCTCCTGCGAGGCCTGAAATTGTCCGCCAAATTCGACGAAATAGCCTTGGGGCAAATTGACCTGAGCGGCGATCCGCTGCTGCATATCCACGACAACGGAGCCGAGATCCCGCCCGCTTGTATTTGCGGAAATGACAATCCGCCGCTTAGTGTTTTCCCGTAAGATCTGGTTCGGGCCCGGCAAAGTTTCGATGTCGGCGACGGCGGATACAGGAATTTGCGTGCCTTGCGGCGTGTCGATCGTCACGTTCTTTAGGGCGTCGAGGCTACCGCGCGAGGCATCATCAAAACGTACGACCACGTCGTACCGTCGAGCTCCGTCAATCGCCTGCGAAACGGTTCGTCCGTTGAGAGCGGTTTCAAGAGTTTCGCTGACTTCACCTGGAGCAAGTCCATACTGAGCCGCTCTAACACGATCAACATTAAACCGGACCTGCGGGATCAACACCTGCTTTTCTATCAGGACATCGGTCGAGCCATTGACCGTCTCCATTACATTCCTTATCTCTTCTGCCTTAGAGCGCAAACTCGCGAGATCATCCCCGAAAAGTTTGACGGCGATCTGGGCCCGCACACCGGATTGTAAATGATCGAGGCGGTGTGAAATCGGCTGCCCAACATTTACCGTGACTCCAGCAACGACCGCCAGGCGCTCCCGAATGGCCGCGAGGATCTCGTCACGAGAACGATCCGACTTTTTCAAGTCAACGTCAATCTCTGTGTAATGAACGCCTTCGGCATGCTCGTCAAGTTCGGCACGCCCGGTGCGACGGCCAGTCGAAACTACTTCCGGCACCTCGAGGAGAAGTTTTTCGGCGATCTGGCCGATCCGATTTGATTCAGACAATGATGTTCCGGGCTGAGCAAGCAGGTTGATCGTCAGCGTTCCTTCGTTAAAGTCGGGCAGGAAGGCTGTTCCGACAAATGGCAGCGTCGCTATAGTGAGAACAAAGACGACGGTCGCTCCGATGATCACTTTGTACGGATGGCGGAGAGTTGAATGCAGCAGCTTCTCGTCATACGTCTTAAGAAACCTGACGACAAACCCCTCTTTTTCCTCGCGCATTGCCTTCATTTTTGGTAGAAGATAAGATGCGAGAACGGGTGTTATTGTCAAACTTACGAAAAGCGAAGCGACAAGTGATGTTATATAGGCGAGGCCAAGCGGAGCGAGCAGTCTTCCCTCAACCCCCGTTAACATAAAAAGGGGAAGAAAAACGAGAGCTACGATAACTGTCGCGTAGACAATCGAAGATCGAACCTCTAGCGATGCGTAGTAGATGACCTCAAGCGACGGCCGCGGATCCGGTAGCTTTCTGTTTTCACGAAGACGTCGGAAGATATTTTCGATATCGACGATCGCGTCGTCGACGAGTTCTCCGATCGCAACGGCGAGACCGCCGAGAGTCATCGTATTTATCGTTATCCCAAAGGCCCACAAAACGAGGAACGTGACGACGAAAGACAAAGGTATTGCCGTGAGCGTAATAAACGTTGTCCTGAAATTCAGCAGGAACAGAAACAGGACTATCGTTACCAGGATGGCACCGTCTCGCAGGGCTTCGACGACGTTTCCAATCGATGCTTTGATAAAATTTGCTTGCCGGAAAAGATTTGTATTGATCTCGATGTCGGGCGGAAGAGTGGACTGCAATTCCTTGACTGCCTGTTCAACTTTTCCCGTGAGCTCGATAGTGCTTGCTCCGGGCTGTTTTTGCACAGACATGATGACCGCCGGCTTACCGTTGGTCCCCGCTTCACCGCGTTTTATCCGCGGACCGAATTCGACCGACGCCACATCGCCGAGCCTGATCGGGGTGCTATTTCGGTACGCTACCACCGTTTGCTTCAATTCATCAATGGAATAAAAACGGCCCAGGTTTCTGACCAGATATTCCTGACTTTGTTGATCAACAAAACCGCCGGTCGAATTAGTGTTCGATTTTTCAAGCGCGGTCGAAACCTCTTCGATCGTTACGCCAAACTGCTTCAGCTTTTCCGGCGAGACAAGGGCCTGATATTGCTTGACCCCGCCGCCGATCGGTATCACCTGGGAGATCCCCGCAATTGTCAGAAGACGAGGGCGAATCGTCCAATCAGCAAGGGTTCGCACGTCGAGAGGATCGGTTTGTCCGTCTTTGGATGAAACAGAGATGAGCATGATCTCGCCCATGATTGAGGAGATCGGTGCAAGGAACGGCGATGTACCCGGAGGCAGCTGCTCACGAGCCTCGCTAATTTTCTCTGCGACGAGCTGACGATTGCGATATACGTCGGTTCCCCAGCCGAATTCGACATACACAATCGAGAGTCCGATTCCGCTTACCGAACGAACGCGTTCCACGCCCGGCAGGCCATTCATAACTGTCTCTATCGGATAGGAAACCTGGGTTTCGACTTCTTCTGGAGCCAATCCTTCGGCCTCAGTCAAGATCGTGATCGTCGGTTTGTTAAGATCGGGAAAAACATCGACAGGAAGGTTGTAAGCAACGTAAGCGCCCCAGACAAGCAGCAGCGAAGCGTGCGCAACTACGATCGTTCGATTCTGCAAAGCCGATTTGATTATCGCGTTTAGCATTTTCTACTTACCGGGAATCCAACTGTGGCGATTCAATTCAAAGTCATTATTTGGCCTCAAGTTCTTTTATCAACGCCTTCATTTCATCGATCTCTCGACGTTGGGCCTCAATAATGCCATCGGCAAGCTTTCTTACCCGCGGATCGGAAATATGGGCTCTTTCGCTCGTCAGAATCGCTATCGAATGATGCGGTATCATCGCCTTCATCCAGGAGACGTCTTCAATCGTCTCCTGGCTCCGGACCAACCAGAGAGCTAGTGCAAAAACGACGGCGCTTCCTATAACGATGCCAATGCTGACACGCCAGTTCGCGTACATCTTCCACATAAAACCGAGCATGATCACCGTCATTGCTGCACCCATATAGATGGCCATGTAGGTTCGCGTCTCACTAAAGAACACGTGGTCCAATGCGTATGTGTTCAAATACATCAAGCCAAGCATCACAACCGTCGACGTCGCAATCATGGCCGCAAAGTTTCCGTATATTTTCATGATCTTTCCTCCAAGCCGAACCCCGCTATTACTGAACAACAATATTTCCTTTGTACATTCCCATTCCACACGAAAAGGCTATTTCGCCAGTCTTGTCCGGAGTTATCTTGATCGTTACCGCTTTGCGAACAGGAAGGCTCCGGCTGATATTTAAGGAAGGGAACACTACCTTACTGCCGCACCCTTCCTACGTCGTGCGTTTAAAGATAAGGGTCAAAGGATATCCTTCCTCGACATTGATGCTCGACGGGCTAAAGCCGTTCTTGTTGACCGTTATCCTCACGGTCTTCGGATGAACCCGTGTGGTCTTCTTTTTAACCACAATCCCACGCTTTTCCGGTACCGGGGTAGCGGAAACCATACCAGCGCCGAATGCCGATGCCAATAAAACTGTTCCTGCGACAAACGAACTCATAATCTGTTTCTTCGTTAGTTTTCCTCTGTTAATTTGGCTTTTACTGAACAATGACTTTCCCCTTTAGCATGTCCATCCCACACGCAAAGGCAATTTCGCCGGAATCTATGGGATTAATTTCGACTACAGTCGTCTTTCCGACCGGAAGGGCCTTTTTGATGTTCAACTTTGGAAAGACAACTTCGCCCGCGCAGTTGTTTGCGTCCTTGCGATAGAACGCGATCTTAACCGGCTGTCCTTTTTTTACTGGTATCTCAGAAGGCACAAAGCCATCGCTTGAAACCTCTACGCGAAAAGCATCTCCGGGAACGTCGTCGCCTTTTGCCGTCTTACCATCGGCTGGCGCCACATTCAGGATAAAGGGCACCGTAAAGACCTTTCCGTTCCTTTGAAACTGTCCCCAGATCTTGTAAAGTCCGCCGGTCGGAAACTCGGTGTGTGCCATTACGGTGGGTGTTTGAGCTTTACCGGTAACTGGTTTGACATGCATGTCCATTTCACCGTGCTTGTCGCTGTGATCACCGTGTCCGCCCGTGCCCTTTATGTCTGTGGTTTTGCCTTCCATAGCATGGACATGTAGAAATTTCGTCGTGTCCTCGCTGATGACAACGAAGTGCGCCATAGCTCCGAGGTAAGGCTGTAGATCGCTAACAGCTTTCCCGCCCTCATCCGTGACATAGAAATTGAGCTCCGTACCGGTCGCCGCCTTAATGGGCTCGGTCGCCTTCATCGTGAAGGTCAGACCGTCAATTGTCTTTGTAAAGTTTGTATCGGCCACCAGAGCCGTCTTTTCCCGCGGATGGCCACTAACCGTCACGTCAAAAACATTAACGATCTGTTCTGAATTCTCTGGAGTGAAGTCGGCGTAAAGCTTGAAAATGCCGCCGTTCGGAAACTTATACGACAGGGTGAACGTGCCGTCTGTCTGTCTCTCAGGATGAACGTGGTCGAACTGCGCCAGATCGTCGGATACAACGAGTAAATGTATCAACTTCTCGTGCACCACCTTCAACTCGTCAAAGGGTTTCCCATCTTTGTCCTTGACTGAAAATTTAAGGACAACCTCCTGATCAGCGCTTAGGGCCTTCGGTTCAACAGCGAGATCCATCGAAAATTGAGCGTTTTCGGTTAGGTCGGTCCGCTTGATCTCGGCAGGAGGCGCACTTATTGAGTTGTTAGACGCCGACGGATTATTTTGGCGGCAAGACGCAATGCCTAGTGCAAAGGCAATGACAGCAAATGTGGTTAAAAATAGTTTTGATTTCATCATTGATTTCGTATGTACAGTTCCTAGAATCTATGTCGAAGGTTGGGTCGAGCGTAGTTGATAAATACCCTCAGTAACGACCCTCTCGCCTTCTTTCAAGCCAGTCTTAACTTCATAAAAATCGGATCCTTCGGCGACCAGCGCAACGGGACGCTTTTCGAAGGTTTCGCCGCCCTCAAACACAAACACAAACGTCTGTCCCTGCTCGGTGATCACAGCTTGCTTCGGCACCGCCAACGCTTCACGGTTGCCGGTCGTATCAATAGTCACGTCAACAAACATTCCATCTTTGAGGCGGCCAAGCGGATTCTTCATTTCATACAGAAGTGGAACCGTTCGGGTTTGTTCGTTTACGACCTGGCCGATAGATAGCAGACGCCCGTCTCCATCTTTAGTCCCGATTGTGTAAACCTCGCCTGATAACGCCGCGTTTGTGAAACTCGCCCGAGTCGATTCACGAACGATGGGCAGATCACGTTCGAAGACCTGAGCTTCAATTAGAACAGTCGAAAGATTGACGATGGATACGAGTTGAGTTCCGACATCCACCTGCTGGCCGCTTGTTACCTTGATCTCATTGATGATGCCGGTTGTCGGGGCAATTAGCGGAAAAGTCTTTGTCGGCTGATTGACTCTCGGCGAGACAAATATTTTCTGACCTGCCTGAGTTTGCTTTATCTGGTTCTCGATCAAGTCGCTCTGTCTATCGGCCGCGATCACTTCCTGTTCCACAACCTTGACTGCCGTGACTGCCTCTTCAAGCCGCTTCTTCGGGGCAGCCCCAACCTCGACAAGATTTTCCGCACGGCGCTGTTCTCGCTGGGCCTGAGCAAGCTGAGTTCGTGCCTGCTGGGCCTTTGATCTTTGCTCCGACTGTTGAGCCTGAAGTTGGAGAACTGTGTTGCGCAGTTCCAGCCTTTGGGCTTCAACTTCGCGCTCTCTTGCAGCCACTTCGAGTCGTTGCGTTTCGAGGCCGACCTGCCCCGAGACATCCAGAACCTGCTCGACGAATCCGATCTGCTGCCCTTTCCCGACTGCCGACCCCAGGGTCAAGCCTTCGCGTAAAAGCACCCGTCCCGCGACCGGAGGTACGACGACAGCCTGCGAGTCCGGTCGCGCTTTGACTACGCCGCTCACCTTAAGGCCGCCGGTTATGATTCGCATTGCTATCGGCTCAGTCTTGATACCGAACAGAATTTGCGACTCCTTCGACACGGTCAGAAGTGTCTTTGACGCCGTCGAGTCGGTAACCGTGTCGGTTGCTCCGATGGCCGGTATCTCGGCGGCGGCACGCAATTCCTGCGGCGGCAGGAGAAAGATCAACGCAATCAAGCCAATAGTAAAGATGATAATGGCGGCGATCGAGAGCGGCACGACCTTTTTGTATTCGAACCCGCCTTCGCTGGACTTCTTTCGAACCGAATAAAAAACGAGACCTAGAGATCCGAGCGTAACTAAGATCAGAACCAAAAGTCCTAGCCAGAACGAAGTGCGGAATGGGCCGGAAGCGACGCTAACTGGGAAATCGGCCGAGACGTTCCTTCCGTCTTCGGTCGTGACTTCCAAGACGATCTTGTAATCTCCAGCGGCGCCAAAGCTGTAAGAGGTGCGATAGTTTCCTTCCGAACCAACGTCGACTGCCAGATCAGCAGCCACCAACGTTCCGTCGGCTTTCGTTATCCTGGCTGAGACTTTTGCCTTCTCTACTGGCACGGGACCGCCTCCGCCAAAACCGCCTTCGACCTTTTCGCCAATTCGGACGACAAAAAGTTCCGTTTCGCCCGATCGCGGGTCTCCAGGCGACCGTTTCAGAATGAAGCTGAAACTGCCGCTTTCGTTTTGAATGTTTCGCTCGGCGGTGACTACTGTTGCAGCAGGGGCAGCAGCGGCATTCGTCTCGGCGCCGCCTGCACCGTGATCGTCACCGCCGTTCGCGAGCACTCCGTAAGGCATCAAGAGAGCAATAACCACGAGCGCTCGAACGCTATACGTAATTCCAATAACAAGATCTTTGGTCATTGTTCTCGACGTTTGCGTGATTAGTGAG
>JBDTMQ010000042.1:0-19332 GCA_039934155.1 Acidobacteriota bacterium
ACCTTCGGGCAGGTTATAGCGGCTGCGGACAAGGGCAGCCGCATCGGCCAGAAGCGCGCTAAGGTCGACTGGCTCCATCTTCACACGCCGTTTCTTTTCCTTTGTCCGGCCAGCCATGAGAACCTGTTCAACCGTATTCAAAAGCCTGTCGCTGTCGGCCAGCATTGTGTCGTAAAACTCATTCCGTTTTTCCGGCGTGACTTCCCTGGACTTGAGCGTCTCAAGATAAAGTTTGATCGACGCGATCGGAGTTTTCAGCTCGTGGGTCACGGCGTTGAGAAAAGCATCGTGGCGTTCATTACGGCGTATCTCGCGGAACAAAAATATTGTATTCAGGACAAGACCGGTGATTATTAAAGCGAAAAATATTACGCCCAGTACGAGAAGTGCGACCTCTCGCAAATTGAGCAGGACCCAGCCGATATTGAGCGCGACAGCGATCACGATCAGACAGATCCCGAGTATCAGAAAAAATATCGCCGTTTTTCGCCGCCGCATGCCTTACATAAAAGTAAAACGGAAAACAGAAAATTGAAACCCGGCGGGCTCAATTCACTGCTTTCCGTTAAACAAGATCGAATTTTGATCTCTAAGCCGCTTCGCGAACGGCTTTGAGCTTTGTCTCTTCCGAGCGGTCGTTATATGCGAAAACATCTTTGATCACGCGCATCTTTTCGAGCGCACGGATCTGGACCCAGTTCACATCAAATTCGTACCACGCCATTCCGTGCCGTGCCGACCGCGGATACGCATGATGATTATTGTGCCAGCCCTCGCCAAATGTAAGGGCGGCAATCAGGGCATTATTTCGCGAATCGTCGCGCGTCTCAAAGCGCCGCGTACCCCACAAATGCGTGGCCGAATTTACAAGCCATGTAAAATGCCACCCGACGACCGTTTTGAGAAATACGCCCCAAAGCAGCATCTGCCATCCGCCGATCGCGACCAGAACGCCGCCGGCCAGAATGATCGGAACATAGTAATACTTGTTAAGCAAAACATGGAACCGGTCACGGGCCAGATCCGGACTGTATCGCTCCATCGTCTCCCATGAGTGGTTTTGAGCGGTTCCGCGAAAGATCCAACCAATGTGCGACCAGTAGGTGCCGTGTCGCGGCGTATGCGGATCCTTGTCGGTCTCAGTAAAAGCATGATGAATACGGTGTGTCGTTACCCATGTAAGCGGACCCGACTGCATAGCCAGGGTGCCGCAGACACTCATAAAATATTCGAGCCATTTTGGTGCCTTGAATCCGCGATGAGTAAGCAGCCGATGATATCCCATCCCGATCCCCCAGCTTCCGGCGACCCACCAAAGTATTACGGCCGCGGCGAGGTTTTGCCAGCTAAATGTAAAGAGCGCGCCGACAGCCAGAATGTGAAAGACTATTACGATGACCAATGTGTTCCAATTGATCTTGCGCGATTTGGATTCGAATTCGATTATGTTTTGCATTGATAATTCCGCCTTGATTTTTATTCCCCCTGACACGGTAAGTGTGTCCGTAATAAAAGCCTAGCAGGTTTGCAGCGGCGTAATTGTAAGACTTTTGTATTTTATGGCCTGATACGATCTCGGCAACGGCGTTCGGGACCATTAAGGTAACTAAACGACAATATTGATTTTTACCTGCTAAACGACTATTTTGAGGATGCAGCAACCATTGTTTTTTCAACCCGGAAAATTCTTCATCAATGATCTCGAGCGGAACCAGGATCGGACCATACGAAATAGATTCGCTCATCGGCAGCGGCGGCATGGGCGAGGTGTTCTCGGCCAACGACACACGCCTCGGACGAAAGGTCGCTATTAAGTTCCTTCGAAAAGAGTTCCGCGAATCTGAAGACCCGCTCAGGCGGTTTCTTCGCGAAGCAAAAGCTGCTTCAGCACTGAATCATCCTAATATCATCACGATCTATGAGATCGGCGAGTGGCAGGACGTTGACTACATTGCAATGGAGTTCGTCCGCGGAACGAGCGTGCGAGAGCTTTTGTCCGAGCGCAAAATGACGCTCAACGACGCTCTCGAGATAGCTATCCAGGTAGCGTCGGCCCTTGTGGCGGCACATTCCGCCGGCATTATTCACCGGGACATAAAGCCTGAAAATATCATTCGGCGCCCGGATGGATTTGTAAAGGTGCTTGATTTCGGTCTCGCCAAGCAAACGCTTGTACGCCCGGAGCAGGACGATATCGACAGCGAGGCTACAACAAGGGGCGCGATGAGCACGATCCCCGGAATGATAATGGGGACTGCGTCGTATATGTCGCCGGAACAAGCGCGCGGAAAACCGACGGATGCACGGACCGATATCTGGAGCCTCGGCGTATTGCTCTATGAAATGTTTACCGGCCGAACACCTTTCAGCGGCGAAACGCGCAGCGATCTTTTGGTCTCAATATTGACGCGCGACCCAGAGCCGCTGTCATCCGTTAGTTCTGAAATACCCTCAGAGCTTGAGCACATAATTAAAAAAACTCTTGTTAAAGAACGCGATGAGCGTTACCAGGTGATGAAAGATCTGCAGCTTGATCTCAAGATCCTGCAAAGCGAGCTCAACAGCGGAGTATTCAAAACCGAGATCATGGCCCGGACGACGATACAGCCGATCGATGCCCAGACACAGGGACACACTCTCGGGGAAACGTTCGGCGAACAGCTTCGCCGGCCGTGGGCAATGGCCGGTATTTTCGGCGCTATCCTGCTCGGTGCCGCGGCCCTCTGGTATTTGACGAAGGGTCCGACGGGACCTGATTACCCTTCGACCCTTACGACATCTCAGATCGTGACCTGGAAAAGCGATCTCGGCGGAGACGGGACCACTCGGCCGAAATTTTCGCCCGATGGAAAACTTATCGCCTATGTCGCATCCAAGAACGGAAAAAGTTCTGTTTGGGTGAAACAGCTGGCGGGCGGCGAACCGTTCACTCGCAAAGAGGACGACTCTTCGGACGCGAGCCCGATCTGGTCGCCCGACGGCGGGCGGATAGCCTTTGTTTCCGATCGCGGAGGCAGGCGCGGGATCTGGTCAATGCCGGCCCTTGGCGGATCTCCGGTTCTGTTGGGCGCGGTCGAAAGGTCAAGCAGGTTGGTCAGGTGGTCGAACGACGGTGCGGCGATCTTTTACGAATCGGCCCAAAACCTGTTCAGGCTCGACACCGCCAACGGTCAGTCGAGCCAGATAACGCGCCTTGACGACAAAAAGATTATCAATCGCAGTATCAGCATCTCGCCCGACGAAAAGATGATCGCATATGTCGACCGTCAGGATGGGCAAAGTGATATCTGGATCTCTGACCTGAACGGAAGCAACGGCCGGCGGCTGACGAACGACGGCTTCACCGATAACGATCCCGTCTGGCACCCGGATGGTAACAGGATCGTTTACAGCTCAGATAGAAACGGTACGAAGCAAATAACTCTTGCTTATCTCAATGGGCGCCAGCCGGTACAATTGAGCTTGTCGGACAGCGACCTGGGCGTCGCCGATATTTCGCATGACGGATCTCAGATTCTTTATACGACCACAAAGGACGATGCAGACCTGTGGCAAACCGCCGTCGAAACGGGGAAAGAAGCTCAAGTGACCTCTGATATCGGATCGGAATTCTGGCCCAACGTTGAACAAGACGGTTCAGCCATCGTTTATCAGGCCACGCGCAGGACAAGCCTTGGAACCCGGCTTTTGAACGGTCTGTTGTTCACTCAGCGCTCGACCGGCAGCGAGCGACCCGCCGAGCTGTCGTCTGACGGATTCTACCCTCAATGGTCGCCTGACGGAAAAAAGATCGCATTTCTTCGCTCATCATCGGGTGACAATTCGTTATGGGTCATCTCGCCGACCGGTGGTGACGAACACGCCATTGTCAACAGGGGTGTGGTGTTTGGCGGCCATTCGCTGCTGCCATTCAACCGTGTTCAGACTCGCGACTTTCAATGGGCCAACGACGGCAGCTCGATCATATATGCAGCAAACCGCGACGGCCTGGTTAATATTTGGCTGGCCCAGATCGATGGCTCGGGGGAACGTCAGCTTACGGTCAATGACGACCGAAATAAACTGTTTTTCAACCCCACATTTTCCACTGACGGGAAAACGTTCGCATGGCTTACCATGGATATTTCGTCGCCGGCGGCCCGCGTATGGTCGGTTAAAACTAAGAATGGCGACGATGAACGAGAGCTTTTCCTTGCCGAATCAGCGGTCCGGCTGATCGGGTGGACGGCGAATGGCGAGGGGTTATTGATCCAGACAGCGGGCGCCGGCAAAGATGCTTCGACGCTTCCGGCAGAAGTGGAAATTCGTGAATTGGGTCTAAACGGCCGGCCTGCGCGATCTATCGCCAAGCTCAAAGATGCGTTTTTCCATAACACGATCTTATCTCCGGATAGCCGCATCCTGGCGGTTGTTACGCATACGCCGGCCGGCGATACTATTCAGACAATGCCGGCTGCCGGCGGAGTTCTCAGAGCGATCGCCTCGAGCAGCGATCCTCACGTATATTTTTCAAGTCTTGCATTTTCAAACGACGGCAAAACGATCATTTATGGCCGGCAGGCCAATTGGCAGATAATTTCCGCGATCAACAATTTCAAATAGAAAGGAGAACTCCAATATGACCGAACCAAATTCTGAGACCAAGACAGCGCATTCCGATCCGAAGGATCGATTTAATCGTGTATACATTAACCTTCGTACGGTGCTTGATGCGCTCGAGGCGATGTCGCTCCGATATTGCCTCGAGGAACATAATGTGACGACGCGAACCGACAGAGCTCATGAATTGATAGAACTGATCAAGCCTGTGGTCGAAGAAATACAAGAAATGCGACGTAAGACCGGTCTCAGCGGCTGTGGCGAGGGCTACAACAATTGCAATGGTGTCTGCGTGCCGTACGCCTGCCCTGAGGACATGTCGAGCTAGAAATATGTTAGTCAGGAATTTTGATCGAAAGCCTGCGGGACGGGCTGTTCAAGCGGCGTCTGTAAACGATCCGGCGACGCACGCTAAGATCCTCACTTCACAACATCGATGTTGTCTAAACATCAATGGCGCGTAAAAGCAAGATCCAGGTTTGGTCAGAGTACGCGTTGGCGCGGGGCATCATCGGGTTTTTGGGAATAATGCCTCGACGTGCTGCCGTTAAGTCCGGGATCCTCGTTTCTCTACTCGGGTTCTATTTATTAAAGCGCTTGCGAGAGGTCGCCTTTCGCAATCTCGAGATCGCATTTCCCGACGCCGACGAGGCCGAGCGCCGCCGTCTAACAAAAGGAGCTTTTGTGAATCTTGGCCGTATCCTCGGTGATATGAGCCAGTTCCCAAAACTTACGCCGGCTGAGATCGAGCGCACATTCGAATTCAGGATCAGCGCCGAGCTATGGACGCTTTACGAGCAGGGCAAGCGTGACAAAAGAGGCATCATAATTGTCAGCCCGCATTTAGGCAATTGGGAGATGCTCGTTTTTGCATGGTCGGCATTATACGAACCGATGAGTTATCTGGCGCGGGCGCTCGATAATCCTTTGATCGAAGATCTCACAGTTCGGCTGCGGACACGGTTCGGAAATCGTCCGATCAATAAAAAGAACTCAGCCCAGACGGCGATCCGGGTACTTCGCTCTGGCGGAATTCTCGGGATACTTGCCGATGTCAACGCTCACCCGAAAGAAGGGGTTTTTGTGCCTTTTTTTGGTGTGCCGGCGTGCACGTCGACCGGTGTTGCGACTCTTGCCCTTCGGACAAATGCTCTGATCATTCCGCTCTGCGGTGTTTGGGATGCAGATGCGGAAAAATATGCGGCAGTTCACGGAAGAATAATTGAGCCTGTTTCTACGGGCGACCGCCAAGCCGACATCGCCTCAACGACGGCCCTTTTTACAGCTGAGGTCGAAAAGCTTGTGAGGGAATATCCCGATCAATGGCTTTGGATCCACAAAAGGTGGAAGACGCGACCGCCGGGCGAACCCGAGTTCTATAAATAAGAAAATTATGCGATCCAAATATCTGGCGTTCATCGCGCTCCTTGCGATCGACTGGGTACTTCTGATCTGTCCGACTGCCGCTCAACAGCGGCTGCTGGTCGTGGGCGGTGGTGATCGGCCAAAAGAGGGGCTCGAACGATTTGTGAAATGGGCCGGCGGCCCGAAAGCTCGCATCCTGATCATCACCTGGGCGAGCGGCGTGCCGGAGGAAAGTTTTCAGAGCATAAACCGGGAATTCAATGCATTGGGCCCGGCGTCTGTCGAGCACGCTCCGGTCGCACCGCTCGATCCAGCCGAGCGAGCCGAATTGATCGGAAAAATGAAAACAGCGACAGCGGTCTTTTTCTCGGGCGGGGATCAAAACCGGATAATGGATGTGCTAGCCGATGAAGAGCTCTGGAAATTATTCCGTGAGAGGTACGGTAGCGGAATGCCGGTCGGCGGAACCAGTGCCGGTGCGGCGGCATTGTCAGATCCGATGATGACGGGCGAGGCCGATCTGAAATTGCTTGACGGATCGAAGGTAGGTGTCCGCCGGGGGATCGGTTTACTGCCCGGTGCGATATTCGATCAGCATTTTTTGGTTAGACAACGGCACAACCGCCTATTCGGGTTTGTCTTGATCCATCCCAAAATGCTGGGTATCGGCATTGACGAGGATACGGCCGTGTTGATCGAAGACAACCGGCAGCTGGAATCCGCTGGAGCATCGAAGGTATTGGTCGTCGAGAGCAATGATCGCGGCGATACGCTGAAGATCTTTGTGCTGAAACCGCATGACAAATTCGATCTTTTAAAACGTCGGATCGAGCACTGATCAGCAGTGACTTCGGTCAGGAAAGAAACATTCCTGCGGCAGCGGCGAACATGATCGCGGCGGCCAGCCAGCCAATAAGATTCGCCCACCGGCCATTTACCCGATCACCCATAACCCGGCGATCGTTCGAGACGAGCATAACAACTACCAGCAGCGGCGGCGCGACCAACCCGTTTATCACAGCGGTCCAAAACAACGCCGTAATAGGTTCGATGCCTGCAAAATTGATACCTATACCGGCGATGGTCGATATCGCGATCACCGCATAGAATTTTTTTGCGCTCGCCGGTTTTTCATCCAGCCCTGACCGCCACCCCATAGCCTCTGATACAGCGAAGGCGGCCGAACCGGATAAAACGGGAATGGCAAGCAGTCCGGCGCCAAGGAGCCCGACCGCAAAGAGTACAGTTGCAAGTTCACCCGCAAGCGGCCGCAGCGCCAATGCGGCCTCGGCTGCCGACTCGATATGGGTGTGACCATTCACGTGCAATGTTGCTCCTGCCGACAGGATCACGAAATAGAAAACGACATTACAGAAAACCATTCCCGTGACCGTGTCGATCTTTTCATTTTTTAGCTCCAGATCTGTAGCACCCTGCCTTTCGGCCTCACTCTTTCGGCCTATGCTCTTTTCGTCTTCAACTTCCTGATCGGCCTCCCAAAAGAAAAGATAAGGCGAGATGGTGGTTCCCAGGATTGCAACGATCGTGGTCATGAACTCAGCCGACAATGTAATGTGCGGAACAAAGGTCGAGTAGGCGACAGCGCTCCAGTCAGGCCGCGCCAGAAATGCAGCAGCAACGTAGGCAAAAAGTGACAGCGCGAGCCATTTGAAGACACGAACGATCAGCCGGTAGGATCCTAGGATCATCAGGGCTGCTAGGGCGACGGCGATCGGTATCGAAAGGACCGTCACCGGTATAGGGACAAACAAATTGATAGCCGCAGCCATTGCGGCGATGTCCGTCCCGATGTTGATCGAATTCGCCGCAAAAAGGCCGAGAACAACCGGATAGAGCAGCCAGCGTGGATAGTGTTCGCGAAGCACGCCGGCAAGCCCGGTTCCGGCACACATTCCGATCTTTGCGCATATGTGCTGAACGACGATCATCAGCGGCAGGGTAATTATCGCCGTCCAGAGCGTTGCAAATCCAAACGCGGCGCCGGCCTGGGTATAGGTTCCGATCCCGGACGGGTCGTCGTCCGATGCTCCTGCAATAAGGCCCGGACCAAGACGTTTAATTATATTTTTCACTGAACCTCATGATCCGGAACATTCGTACCGATCTGCCAGCAAATTTTCAAGAGCCGAGCCCACCACATTGATCTGTCACAAACGCTGACGGGCAGGGTCTATTTTGTGTCGTGCGTACTGAACTGTGCCGTTATCTCACATTTTGCCCCAGTTACCAAAGTTCTGGTCGCGACACGATCCAGGAATTCGTCCGAAGTTCGTGTTCGGCTGGACACCAAGCCCCGGGAAGACGCTATACGTGGGTTATACAGACGATGTCAGCTATAACGGCAAAAATCCATACACTGGTCTTTTCGAGCCCGGATTTCACGGCAATGGCCGGACGATTTTTATCAAGGCATCTTATCTGTTCAAAAAGAGTTTTTAGATCGATTTTCGTGCCTGGGACTGGACGGCAGTGATCGCGACCGCATTGACGATATCGTCGGCTGTACAGCCGCGAGAAAGATCGTTGCAAGGCCGGTCGAGGCCTTGCAGTATCGGGCCGATGGCCGTTCCGCCTGAAAGACGCTCGGTCAATTTGTAAGCGATATTGCCGGCATTAAGGTCGGGGAAAACAAGCACGTTGGCCCGCCCGGCAACGTTCGAGCCGGGCGCTTTGGAACCTGCAATGGCGGGTACGAGCGCGGCGTCTGCCTGCAGTTCACCATCGACGAGCAGATCCGGCATGCGTGCACGGACGGTTTTTACAGCCTCGATCACTTTTTCCGCGGCCGGATGCTTGGCGCTGCCTTTTGTTGAAAACGAAAGCATCGCGACACGCGGTTCGGCCCCAAGCAGCGTACGGCAGGAATCAGCGGATGCGATCGCGATCTCTGCCAGCTCAGCCGCATTCGGCTCGACGACCACGCCACAGTCGGCGTAGATCATTGCGCCCTTTTCGCCTATTTTCTTGTCGGGGACAACCATCAGAAAAAAACTCGAGACGATCTTAAGTCCGGGCCTGACACCGATGCATCTGAGTGCCGCCGCGACCGTATGTGCCGTGGTATTGGTTGCGCCGGCGACCGATCCGTCAGCCTGACCCAGGCGGACCAGCAGATCGCCGTAATAGAGAGGATCTTTTACGATCTGTTCCGACTCTTCGAGTGTGGTTCCCTTTGCCCGCCGCAGGCTGTAATACAGCGAAGCGATCTCGCCCCTGTCGCCCGCTCGTTTGTGATCGAAGACACTGACGCCATTAAGGCTGACATGCGCGCTTGCCGCCGTTTCCCGGATCTTTTCCTCAGATCCGATCAGCGTGATCCTGGCTATCTTGTCGCGCGCACAGACCTCGGCCGCCTGGATCGTTCGAATATCCTCGCCCTCCGGCAGAATGATATGTTGACTTTGCGAGGCAGCACGGCTGCGTATTTGTTCGAGGATCATAGCTTTGCGTTTGGCGCCGGGCGCGGTCACCGTTCGAAGGTTCGAATTTACCATACAACTTTGAGCCGATAAACTTGCACAAACCCTGCACACTTCTTAGACTAAGGTAAATTTATCGGAGGGCCATGGATGACAGAAAAGCTTGAGCGACAGCGCAAGGTCAAACGTTCGGAAAAGCGCGAGGCGCGCGGGCGAATGTCGAACTTTTTAATGTTCCTGCCGAATATGGTCAGACTGCTCGGTCGTTTGCTTAAAGACGCGCGCGTTCCGACCGCCGAAAAGGCGCTCTTTGTCGGCGCGATAGTATATTTTGTGATGCCGGTCGATCTTATCCCAGATATATTTCCATTTATCGGGCAGGTCGATGATATTTACGTGATCGCGCTTACTCTGCTGAGATTGGTCAATCGTACCGACTCAGGCGTAGTAAGAGAACACTGGTCCGGCGGCGGCGATATTGTTGCCCTGGCTGATTCGATCGCGGGCATAGCGCCGATGTTGCTGCCAAGACGGGTCGCACGTGTCCTCTCATCAAAGGTCGAAATGGCTCCGGCGGGCCAGATCCTTAAGAGCGTCACGAACCGCGAAGGCGCAATAATTCGGGAAGTTGAGGAAACGGCGGCAAAGGTCGACGCCGAAAGCTTCGCTGCCGCGGCGAATTGAACCCGGCGCCGGTTGCCGGACAAGCATGATTTATTCTTTGGAGAATACAGTAATTTGCAACTATATAGTGCCAAGTTCGTAAATTATTATTATTCAAAGGCTTGAGTTGAATTAAAGACTTTCGCATTTGCATCCTCTTCTTTTGTGAAAGTAAGAGCGCCGATCTTATGTTTGAACGCTATACCGAACGATCTCGCCGCGTTATATTCTTTGCCCGTTATGAGGCATTGCAGTACGGCTCACCCGTAATTGCACCCGAACACATTCTTTTAGGGCTGATGCGCGAGGACAAATCGATCCCGGCGCGTTTTTTTCCGTTTCGCGAAAGTCTGACGGTTGAGGCTGTTCGTCGTGACGTCGAAAGCCGCATCGTGCTTCGCGACCGCATTCCGCAATCGGCCGAGCTGCACTTGTCGCCCGAAACTAAAAAGATCCTGTTCTACGCAAACGAAGAGAGCAGGCACCTTCGGGGACGTCATATCGGGCCTGAACATCTGCTGCTTGGGATCGTTCGCGAAGAGCGTTCGATCGCGGCCGAGATCCTGTTTCAATATGGACTTCGGGTTCAGGACGTCCGTGATGAGATCTCGAGTCAGACGGGATTGCCGCTGATCACCGAACCGCAGGTCGAGGATTCAAAAACTCCTAACCTTGCCGAATTTACCCGCGATCTCACTGCCGAAGCTGCCGGCGGCAAACTTGATCCGCTGATCGGCCGTGAAGCCGAGACCGAGCGTTTGATCGAAATTCTGTGCCGCCGAACAAAGAACAATCCGGTTTTGATCGGCGAGTCCGGTGTCGGAAAAACGGCTATTGTCGAAGGGTTGGCACAGCGGATCTTTGATGGCCGTGTTCCCTCGTTCCTTGAAAACAAACGAATACTTTCGCTCGATCTTTCATTGGTAGTTGCAGGAACCAAATATCGCGGACAATTCGAAGAGCGGTTGAAAAAGATAATGAGCGAGCTCAAAGAAAGCGATGAGAACATTGTTTTCATCGATGAGCTTCACACACTGGTCGGTGCCGGCTCGGCTGAAGGCACGCTCGACGCTGCAAACATTCTCAAACCTGCGCTTTCACGCGGTGAGGTGCAGTGCATCGGCGCCACTACTCCGTCCGAGTTCCGAAAAACGATCGAAAAAGATCGCGCACTCGAACGCCGTTTTCAATCCGTAAAAGTTTTGCCGCCTAACGAGGAAGAAGCGCTTGAGATCATTCGCGGCATCATCGACCGATACGAGGCGTTCCATCAGATCAGGTATTCGACTGAGGCGGTCGAGGCCGCCGTTTACCAATCAAATCGATATATTGCGGACCGTTTCCTGCCGGATAAGGCGATCGACGTGCTGGACGAGGCCGGTGCAAGGGCTAAGCTCCGATACCAAAACGATAATCCCGCTGAGCCCTCGTGGAAACAGACGGTCGAAAACTGGAAGCGGGCTGCGGCGAACGACCAGTTGATGTCATACGAGATCGGATCGATCGACGATTCGTTCTTTGCCGTCGAGATCACAAAAGACGACGTCGATGAAGTGATCGCCCGCTGGACCGGCGTGCCGGTTTCGTCGATCAAGCAGGAAGAAGCCAACAAGCTTTTGAATATCGAAGCCGAGCTGCATAAACGGATCATCTCTCAGCGGCCGGCGATCTCGGCCATGGCACGTGCGATAAGACGTTCGCGCGCCGGGCTCAAAAATCCTGGCCGTCCCGTGGGTTCGTTTCTGTTCCTTGGCCCGACCGGCGTAGGAAAGACCGAGGTGGCCCGAAGCCTCGCGGATTATCTCTTTGCTTCTGAGCGTTCGCTTATACGGTTCGATATGAGCGAATTCATGGAAAAGCACGCGGTGTCGAAGTTCATTGGCTCGCCTCCGGGATATGTCGGCCACGAAGAGGGCGGCCAACTCACCGAGAAACTAAGACGTTCGCCCTATGCGGTCGTGCTGTTCGACGAGATCGAAAAGGCGCATCCCGACCTCTTCAATGTGCTGCTTCAGGTGTTTGAGGATGGGATATTGACGGACGCGCAGGGGACTACGGTAGATTGCAAGCATGCAATATTCATAATGACGTCGAATATCGGCGCCCGTTTTATTCAAAAGCGTGGAAATGTAGGGTTTCAGGCGGGTGGCAGTGCGGCTTATGAGAAGCTCGAGGAACAGGTGCTTTCTCAGGTAAAGCAAACCTTCGCCCCGGAATTTATTAATCGTCTCGACGAGATAATTCTATTCGATGAGTTGAACGACGAGGATTTGGCCGAAATCGTCGATCTCCAGGTCGACCGATTGAATGGAATGCTCTCAAAGCAAAAGCTCACGATCCATCTGACCAACGAGGCGCGGGCCTGGCTGATCAAAAAAACATGTGCCGACCGAAGCTACGGTGCACGCCCGTTAAAGCGGGCACTGCAAAAATATGTCGAAGACGAGCTATCGGAAGCACTGATACAGGGCGATATATCCGAGGATAGCGACCTCGAGATCTACTGTTCCGGCGACAGTCTTTCATTTCGTCCGACCGGGCTTACAGCAACTGAAAAAGAGCTGACCCAAAAGGCCTGAAGCCGGTTTAGGAATAATTTACGATTTAACGCATCGGCCTCCATCCACAGCAGCTATACAAAAAACGGCGGATCTCTGAAGACATCTTATTCAGATCTCCGCCTTTTCATTGTCGCCTCCGGGATCAAAAATTCCCTGCTCAGCGACCAACACCGCAAAAAGGCAACCGCGCCGTGATTCGTAGAATCATAGGTTGAGTAAAATCCGACATTGAATTGACGCCGCTATTTGTTTATTCTAACTTTTTATTTCGTCACGCGGTGCCGGTTCCAGGCTACTCATAGCTTTTTTCTATCCGCGTTATAAGGGAATTATCGTTTATATGCACATTTTTCGGGCATTCGGACTTGCATTATTGGGTTTTGCCTTTTTCGGCACGACCACCGTCTTGGCCGATCCAGCAGCAATTCTGGCCGCTTCAGAGACCGCCGGGGCCTCTTCGCAACAGCAGGTAGTTGAAAACGTTGATATTCAGGGTAATCGACGGCTTCGCGACGAGGATCTTATATATTACATAAAAACGCGTTCGGGCGACGTTTATGACCCGGCCGCGCTCGAGCGGGACCTTAAAGAGCTGTTGTCGCTCAACATGTTTGATAAGGTTTATACACGGGTATTTACCACTGAAGGCGTAAGGGGCGGTGTTAACGTCATATTCGAGGTAAAGGAACTGCCGATCATTCGCGATCTTCAATTCACGGGCCTCAAGGTCGTTCCCGAATCCGACGTCTTGAAAGCTTTTCGCGAACAGCGTGTAGGCGTTTCAAAAGAGTCTTTTTTCGATCCGGTCAAGGCCCGCAATGCGACAAGAATATTACGAGAGCTGCTGGCGTCAAAGGGTTATCCGAATGCAACGATAAACGTAAAGGACGAAGAGGTTTCTGCGACTTCGGTCGCCGTGACCTTCGAGGTCGATCAGGGAAATCGTTCGCGCATAGTTCAGATCGATTTTGAGGGCAATGAGAAATTCAGCGACGGCGAGCTTCGCGGCGCTTTAACGCTGGTCCGCGAGACCGGTTTGATCTCGCGATTCAAAGGCCAGGATATTCTCGACCTTCGAAAGCTGCAGTACGATCTGCAAAAGAACGTCCGCGGTCATATGTTTTCGAAAGGATATTTCCAGGCGCGCATCGGCGATCCCGAGGTCGTCGGCCTCGGCGTCAAACGCACGGATTTTATTCCGCTGATAACGCTTCCGCTTCCGCTGATCTCATCGGTCGACGACACGCTTAAGATCATTGTGCCGGTAACCGAAGGCAAGATATTCCGCGTCGGCCAGCTTTCGGTCGAGGGTAACTCGATATTTTCCGAACAGCAGATCCTCGCCTATGTCGGTCTGAAGACCGGCGAGATCGCAAATGGTAAACGGCTGCAGGATGCGGTCTACGAGGATCTTGCCAAGGTTTACGGTTCACAGGGCTTTGTTAACTTCAGGGCTGAATTCGAGCCCGAATTCAAAGAGAATCCCGCCAATCCGAACGAAGGCATCGTCGACGTCAAGATCGTTGTCGAAGAGGGAAAACAATTCACCCTTCGACGGCTCGAGTTTACGGGCAATACATTCACACGTGACAGGGTCATGCGGCGCGAGTTCCTTTTGAACGAGGGCGATATTTACAATCAGAATTATCTGGAAATATCGGTCGCCCGATTAAATCAGACCCAGTATTTTGACCCGATCGATAAAGACCAGGACGTTGAGATCAGGACCGACGACGAGAATGGCGACGTCGATCTGAACGTAAAGATCAAGGAGAAGGGCCGCCAGCAGATCTCATTCAACGGCGGCGTGTCCGGCATCGGCGGATCGTTCTTTGGCCTTGAATACTCGACCAACAACCTCGCCGGCCGGGGTGAGATCCTTTCATTTTCGCTTGGCGCCGGCAACCGCCAGCAAAGTCTTCAGTTCACATATCAGGAGCCATATTTTCGCAATCGGCCTATTTCTGTTGGATTTTCCCTTTTTGCCTCGCGATACAAGTTTTTTGGCGAGGGTACGTTCCTTACACAGAACCAGGACGTTCTGAACGATCTGTTCGATCCGCTGGCACAGATCAATACGGATGAGCGGAATCTATTTACGCAAAGCACATACGGTGCGAACGTGTTTGCTACGGCACCGCTTTCTGAACTTTTCTTCAAACGACGACGGTTTACTCAGTTCTCACGCGTCGGTCTAACGTATCAGATCTCGGCTACATCGATCACAGATCCGCCGATCAACGATTCGGCCGACCCGGCTGAACGGATCCCGGTTATTTATTCTCAGCCGAATATTTTGACGAGCCGCATCACAGGATCATTCGTTTACGATACGCGGCAGCCGGCCGAGAACGGGATCGATACGCTTAAGGGATCGCAGCTGTCGCTTTCGGTCGCTCTCTCGGGTTTGGGCGGTGACGTGCGAACATATGCCCCCAACGTCAGCTATTCGCGATTCATTCCCGTAAGACGGCGCAAATCAAAGAATCCTGAGGTTTTTGCGTTCCGCATACAGGCCGGCACGATCGGCGCTTTCGCGATAACGGATTCAATTCGCAATGCGAACTCTATCGCTTACGTGGGCGGCATTCCGGTTTATGAACGTTATTATCTGGGAAGCGAGAACGATATCCGGGGCTACAACTCCCGAGCGATCGGGCCGATCGCTCCGTTCGATACATATGTAACGAGCCGCAACGTAACCTCATCGGTAACGGCGGGCGGCGATTCGACACCGATCCCGGGCTTTCCGGCGGGTTCGACCATTCCCGCTGAGCTGGCAGAGCTTGGCAATTTGACCGGCCCTGACGGGGCAAACCCTGCGCTGTTCACCAAGAATTTCAGGTTCATCGGCGGCGACACTCAGCTGCTAGGGAATTTTGAATATCGCATTCCGCTTTTTGGGCCGGCGACAATGGCTGTTTTTGCCGATGTCGGGAGCGTATTCAATCTGCGAAAGAGCGGAACCCAGCAGATCGACAGCGAGTTTTTGCAGGACGATACGTTTCTCGGCGCCGGTCGTCTGACCGCACTTTCGCTCATCAACTCCCCGACACTCGAAAGCAGTTTTGGAAGCATTCTGTTTTATCACGGCCGCGTGATGACAAAGACCGATTTTATCACCGAGTTTTGTCGCGGCAACCGTTTCGGGTGTCCGACCAGTCTTTCGCCCGAGATACAACAGTTTTACCTTCGCGGCGAGGTGCAGCAGAATTCGTTGCTTCGGGTAGACGATGCGGCGTTCAGCAAACTGGGCGACTTTAAATCGAGTGTCGGTCTGGAGTTCCGCGTTCAGGTGCCAGTAGTTAATGTTCCGTTCCGATTGATCTACTATTACAACCCCAATGCAAAGCTCGGCTTCACGCAGGAGCTGCCCGGGATATTTTTACCTGGCAAACGAAATGGGTTCAGGTTTACCGTCGGCCGAACATTCTAAAAAGGTGCGATCACCAACCGCCTGATAAGAGCATTGACAAGATTTGACCGATAACATAATATTGCTGTTCTTTTGCCTTTTTGGTATCTGACAGGCAACAGTTTTCACGAAATCAGTCTCAAAGGTATAGTCAATTTTTTAAAATCGTTTCGATACTGATTTTCCCAAAAGTTTAAGGAGTATTAGATAAAATGAAGAGATTTGGGCTTTTTGCCGCCAGTTTTGTTTTTGCCGCTTTATTTGCGGTGTCGGCGTTCGGCCAAGCGGCTCAGCCGGCGGCCGCATTTAAGATGGCGGTCATCAACACGGGTGCCTTTGATGCAAAAGAAGGGATCACTCGATATTCGACTGCAATGAATGCGCTCGAAGCCGAGTTTAAACCGCTTGAGACCGAGATCCAGGGAATGGTAACCAAATATCAGAACCTTGGAACAGAGATCAAAACTCTGCAGGACCAGATCAGCGGCGGAAAGGTTCCGGTCGATCAGAAAGCTGCTCAGGCAAAGGTCGACGAATATCAGGCGCTGGAAAAAAATATCAAGCGTAAGCAGGAAGATGCCAAGGAAAGGCTTGAGCGTCGCGAACCGGTTGTAATGGGCCCGATCCGTCAGGAGATCGGCAAAGCCTTGCAGGACTTTGCCAAACAGAAGGGATACGCTTTGATCCTGGATGCGGCAAAGCTTGACGGAGCCGGACTTATACTTGCATTTGACGAGACCAAGGTCGACGCTACACGCGAGTTCATCACTTTTTTTAACGCGCGTCCGGCAACCACGGCAACGACGGCGGCGCCTAAATAATCGCCCCGTACAGCATTTAATTTAAGGTCAGCAGCCGCTCGAAGTTTTGCTTCTCGCTGGCTGCTGACTTTTGAGTTTTTCGGCACTGAAAATGACCGTCTATAATTCCCAGGAAATTCAAGCGATCCTTCCGCATCGGTATCCGTTCCTGCTGGTTGATAAGATCATCGAGCTTGAGCCTCGCACGCGCATTGTTGGGATCAAGCAGGTCACGATAAACGAACATTTTTTTGCCGGCCATTTTCCGGAGGCTCCCGTTATGCCGGGCGTTTTGCAGATCGAGGCCCTGGCCCAGGTCGGTGCTATACTTGCCCTTCGCGAATTCGAGGATCGTAGCACAAAGATCCCGCTTTTTAGCGGTATCGAGAATGCCAGGTTCCGGCGACCCGTGGTTCCAGGCGATACGCTGGAACTCGAGGTGATCGCTTTAAGGATCGGAACAAAAGTACAGAAAATGCGCGGGATAGCACGCGTCGATGGCCAGATCACCACTGAGGCTGAGATCATGTGCGTGATCGCCGACCGAAAACCGACGGAGTAAAAGAAATGCAGGAACCGTTTCGTATCACATACGCAGAATTATTCCCCTATATTGTCGCGGTCAACGCGGCATTCGGTGTTCTGTTCGGTTCATTTCCGCTGGTGGCAGGTGTTTTGGCCGGCAATCGAAAGTATGGCATTTTCGGATTTGTTGCCTCGGTCATCGGCGGCGCCGTCCTGGGCGTTCTGATCTCATTTCCCGCGGCCATTATTTTTCTTTGGCTCATTCTTCGCAAGAGTGAAGCTCAACGGACGGGCGCCGAAACACCGGCGACTGATTCCGAGAACACCCTTGTCTGACCCCGGCCGCTTGCCAAGATCTCAATGACCACCTTTGTTCATCATACCGCGATCGTCGGCGCCGAGGCGCGTGTCGGCGACGGCGCCTACATCGGGCCGTTCTGTGTCGTGGGGGACGGCGTCTCGTTGGGGGCCAACGTAAGACTTGAGTCTCATGTCGTTATCGACGGCGCGACAACGATCGGCGATTCGACAAAAGTTTATCCATTCGCCTCGATCGGACTTGCTCCGCAGGACCTGAAATACGGCGGTGAGCCGACACGTACCGAGATCGGCCGCGAGAATCACATCCGCGAATTCGTCACCATTCATCGCGGCACGGCCGGCGGCGGCGGCGTGACAAAGATCGGCGACCGCAACTTGTTGATGGCCCAGGCACATGTAGCGCACGATTGCCAGATCGGTGACGAAGTGATCATGGCGAATGCCGCAACGCTGGCCGGTCATGTCGAGATCGATGACCGGGCAAATATCGGGGCTTACTCGGGCGTCCATCAATTCTGCCGTGTCGGATACGAAGCTTTCGTCGGCGGCTATTCGGTCGTCGTTAAAGATGCTCCGCCATATGCGGTGATCCAGGGAAATCACGCAAAGTGTTATGGGCTGAACCGTGTCGGGATGAGACGCCGCGGCTATTCGGCAGAAACGATCGAAAAGCTTCACCACGCCTACCGTTTGCTGCTTTCATCAAAGTTGAACACGTCTCAGGCGCTCGAAAAGATCAAGGCCGAGATCGTCGAAAGTCCCGAGGTGGATCGGCTCGTCGAATTTATCGAAACCTCAAAACGCGGCGTCATAAAGTAGCCTGACGCGGCTCGCGTATATGCTAAAATCTCACCGTTAATGATGGATCAGGAAAACAACGAAACGGCGCTCGCCGAATTTGGGAAACGGATACAGCGGTGTTACGGCTGTTTTATCGCCTATCACTTAAAGGACATGTTTCTCGGCGATGACGTCACGTATTTTTGCGAAAACTGTAAGGATGATTCGATGTTTCATTTCGACCAATTCGCGAGACTGATGGATCTGTCAAAGACCCGCGAGGCCGCCGAAGGGCATCATCACTGAACGTGAAAGTAGTTCTGCACCTCAATACTCCTGACGGTCCCGTAACGGCCGATGTCGACGACGAACTCTCGATCGGCCGCACTGATCTCGCCCGTCTGGTCGTAAACGACTCTGGCCTGTCACGAAAGAATACGACCGTATTCATCGACGGCGACGAAGTTTTCCTCGCTGATGAAAACTCGCTGAACGGAACGTTCCTTAACGGCGAAAAGATCTCAGGGACGGCCAGAAAACTATCCGACGGCGACCGAATCCGAATCGGCAGCGGGACAACAATAAAAGTAGTGATCGAAAATGATCAGCGGCAGTCGTTCGAATCCCGGTCGATGCCGTCGTTCGAGTCGCCGCCCGCCTCTTCGGTCGAGCCAGCGCAATTTGAAAACCCGGCCGGTCAGCCGGTATATCGTGCCGAATCGCCGACGAGATCGGGTCCGCCCGTGATCGCTATCGCGGCCGTAGCCATGACACTTCTCGTGCTGATATTCGGCGGGGCGGCTCTTTACTTTCTTTTGTCTGACAACGAACCTCCAAAACCGGGAACAGTTGCGCAGACGATA
>JBDTMQ010000043.1:0-13749 GCA_039934155.1 Acidobacteriota bacterium
TCGCCGTGGCCGCGTTCTTCGGCCTTTTCGCCTTTGAAGCTTTTGAGATGTCCGCGATGGACCGTTCTCGCAAGCTGAACACCGCCGTTTTCGCGGGCGGCCTGCTCATGCGGATCCATTACAGGGATGGTGACCACCGGCTGAGCCTTTCTGACAGCCTGGATCTTTGTGCGGACGTCGTCGAGCGTGATCGCTTCGCTGGCAAGCAGCATGTCGCGGACGATCTCGGGGCCGCCGTATTCTGGATAAATGGCACCGAAGGCAACGATCTCATCTCGTCTTGCGGCTGCCAGTTCTATTGAGCGTTGTTCTTCAGCAGCTTTTGCGGCGGCTGCAATTTCTTCAGGTGTCATGGTGATTCGTTCCTTTGTTGTATTTGAAATTTCCCGCGTCTGAGGCGAGTCGTCTAAAACTTGGGGTGTGTCGGTTTCAATTTCGCGTTCAAAACTGCGGCCGGCACCGCATGCGATGTCGGCTGGGATCGATGCTGACGAGTTCTCGAGCATTTCCCAACGTGTTGCACGGTATTGCGGGATCGCACCGCTGCGGACCTCTTTTTCGTTCAAGAGTTCGAGGTCGTGAACCAGAAAGCCGATCGACGTTCCATTGCGGATGCCGTCCTTGACGTCTTGAAAGATCTCTTCGCCAAGGGCTGAACGCGAGAATTTGACCTTGCCGCGAATAACGCTGCCGAGCGTGACGCTGCCAGGGATGACGACGCCGGCCTGCTGGCCTCGGTCGTGATTGACCAGGAACGGGCAGACGCCGGACTCGACGCGGTCGAGGATCACGGCCTTTTTGCTGACATCGAGTGTCAGATAGCCGAACCAGTGCTCGATCGGCTGATCGGTGGCAAAGGCAAACTCGGCCGTCCGGTCTTCGTCGTCGATATTCAGCAGGCGTTCGATCGCAAGTGCCGATTCGAGCGAGCCTTTTGCACGGTCCAGATCGAACCGGGCCGCACGGCTTGCGTCGAATTTACCGGGATTTAACCGGTCTATGATCATTTCTGGTGTCGCCATTTGTAAGTGAACAAAATGAAACCGGCACCGAGTGAATATCGGGCCGGTAAGAAGACTACTGGAAATTTTTATGAGTTAAATTTTAGGGGGGAAAAACCTCTGAAAGCGGCACTTGGCCGATCTTTGCACAAATCGCGTCCATAAAGTCACCATCAAACGGATGCCGCCGACACTTGCTCATCAGGCATAGGCGGCGTATCCGGCTTCTCTGTCACTTGAGGCTGTTGTGCGGCCTGTGCAAGCTGCAATATCTCTTGATTCGTTTGCTGCAAACGCCGCTGTGCCTGCTCGATAAGGCCGATAAGATCGTAAGCCTCAGCCTTTTTCTGGTTCAATAGTTCGTTGTTTGTCATAAGTTTAAGGCTCGATAGCTATTTGCTGGACCGCACCCGTTGCAAAGCGAACCATTAGCCGCGTTTTGCCGCTGCCGTTGTCATCTAAATATATATATCCCTGATTCGATGCCGGTGCTGATGGTGCGGTCATTTCCGGCAACAATATGCCACTGTTAAAGAATCCTTGACCATCTTTGTCGATGTACGCTTTCATCGTTCCGGCCCGGTTGAATTGAGCGAGCCGCGTTCCGGCGTCTGACAGGTCAACTTCGGTCTCAAACAGATGTGCGGTGTAATTCGGATAATCGCCATAACCAGCGGTATATGCTTTATATTTTATGCCGTTACTGGCCATATTGATACCCTGAGTCGCCGCCGTATAAGTGCCGCCGCCGATAAGGGCACACGAAAACGTTGCAGTACCTACAGACGGCGATGCCAACACCAGATTAGTATTAGAACTGTCGGTATCGACCTTTAGCGTCATCTTAGCGGTCGAGCCGAGCCTAATCCATCCTGCGACATTTAGCCGTTCCGTAAACGGATCGCCGCCAAGTGACACGTTCGAGCCGTCAAAAGTGAAGTCAGCATCAGCCGCGAGATTTTGCGAGGCGTCCTCAAACAAAACCCTGCTCGCCCCGCCGCTTGATACCGCACTTCCGACCGTCATTCCGCCTGCAGGCGTTGCCCAGGTGCCGTCGCCGCGTAAATATGTCGAGCTTGACGGCGTTCCAGTGCCGAGAATGGCCTGCAGTGCCGCAAGGTTCGCGGTTGCCGCCAAAGACCGGCCATACGATGGAAAGTCCGCTAATGCCGCCGTGCCCGATCCCGTAAAATACGGCACTTTGTTCGCGGCCGATGTAAGACCGGCGATAGCGGTCAGATCCGCGTCTAGCGGCTGTTTTCCCGCAAGTGCTGTGGTAACCGTCGCGGCAAAATTAGGATCGTCGCCAAAGGCCGCCGCCAGCTCGTCCAGAGTATCTAATGCACCGGGAGCCGATGCGATAAGAGCAGCGATCGCCGCGTCCGCATAGGCCGTCGTCGCTATCCGCGTTGAGTTGTTTCCGGGCGTTTGCGTCGGCGCAGTTGGATTACCTGTAAGGGCTGGTGACGCTAAGTTGGCCTTTAGATCAAGGGCCGTCTGTGTAGCAGTTGAAACAGGCTTTCCGGCATCTGATGTGTTATCTACACTGCCGAGTCCGAGCGTTCCCCGCATTGTCGCCGCGTCCGCGTCATCTAACAAGGTTCGGGCAAACGCTGTGAACGTGGTCATTGCCCACGCCGAAACGCCCGTTGCATAAGGCAGTTTATTGGCGGCAGACGATAGGTTAGCTATCGCCGAAAGGTCGGCATCCGCCAGTTGCAGGTCGGCAACGAGAGTATCAACATAGGTTATCGAAGCCTTTGCCGCCAAAGCGGACGTCAGCGTGGTATAGAGATTTTGGTCGTCATTTATCGCGTCGGATATTTCACCTAAAGTATCTAAAACGCCCGGTGCCGTACCGATAAGGGCGGCAACGGCAGCGGCTACAAATGCCGTCGTTGAAAGCTGCGTCGTATTCGTTCCCGGCGCGGCCGTCGGGGCTGTCGGCGTTCCGGTAAGCGCCGGGGATGCCAGATTCGCCTTTAGGTTTAGAGCTGTCTGCTGTGCCGACGAGACAGGTTTATTTGCATCCGATGTGTCATCTGCGCTACCGAGGCCCACCATTGATTTCGTGATGCCGCCGACGGTGCCGGTAAACGTCGGGCTTGCGATCGGTGCTTTTAACGCGAGATCATTAACAAGACTCGTGATCGTGCTTTGTGCCTGCGTTCCGGTGTGATTCGCACGGTCAAAAGCGTCGTCTTCGATCCCTTGCGGGTCGTAGGTTGCAGCCGCCATATCGCCGGAACCGCCGGGTGCGTGAGTGTCGATATAATCCACAAGATCGGTCTGGTCTTCAATGTCGCCCGTGATGCCGCCCCATACAGCCGATCCCGGCGGGGCATTCTCAAGATCGTCAAGACGCTCATCGACCTCGCCGAAGAGAACGGCCAAAGCCGCCGCGTCCGATGCACCCTGGGCAGTGTAGAGATTAAAGAGAGCGTCGAGCGATGTCGTAAGAATGTCGTCGGTAAGATCGAACCGCTTTGTCTTTGTCGTGTGCTCATCGATCGGAACGTCTGCCTCGTAAGGAACAAAAGAGTCGGCCGCATCGGTCGTCCTCAGCGTAACGCTGTAAGCAGCCGTCGTTCGATCGGTCGTAAACCAAACGGTCCTTGGCACTATCAGCTCGCCGCCGCTGCCGAATACACCGACCGGACGGACCGGGATCCTAACGCCTTTGGCAAGGCTGCCGTCGGCGTATGTCATGATGCCGGCGATGGTGATCGATACGAGTGCCATTAGTTGATTACCTCGTCATGGTATTTTCCGTTCGTATAGCCGCGGCCAGCGTCATCTTTGGGCGGCGGTGGTGCGTCGGTCTCGCTGTCATCCGGCTGATTCGGCTGAGCGGCGGCCGGCTGCTTGCTTGCGATCTTTAGCTCGACGCCCATTTTATCGGCCAGATCCTGCTCGCCTTTTAACCGGGCGAGATGATCGATCAGATCGATCCCTTTGCTTGCCAGCACATCGGTAAATGTCGCCAGTTTATTTTCGAGTGCCATCACATCGGCGGTGATGTCTTTTACCGGTTCGAGGTATGGCCAGGATCGCGGCTGCCAATTCGGATTCATGACGGCAATTCTCTCGTGCGCATTGATAAGTAGTTTCGGCGTCAACATTGCGTTTAGACACCAGGCATGAAAGACCGGTCGGCAAAACTGGCTTGCGACGAAATCCTGCAGACCACGCCACATGTCGCGTGAATCGCCGAGACCGATGCGGGCCGACGAGAAATTTACCGCCGACATATCACCTGCCAGATCAAAATAAGGAACGCCGAGAGCGGTCGCGATATCGCCGACGATCGTTTTATGAAACTCGGCGTGATTCTGTGTCGGCTGTTTCGGGTCCATCTGGGTAAATGTCTGCCCGGGCAGCAGGCGGTTCATCGATAGCGGCGTGACATCGATCTCAGGCATCGCGGGTCTGCCGTTCTCATCCTCAACGTCTTCCTCGCCGTTCCATGCACCGACCTCATCGAACTCCTCTTGGATAAAGCCGATATTGCAGGCGGCCATCCGGGCCGATGTGATAACGCCGGTCTTATAACCCTCGAGATTCTTTCCCTCGAGCAGTGCGGCGTGAAACCACGTAATGCCTCGGACCTGTGATTCGTCATCGAACACCAGAAACGCATGGATCATCTGATCGGCCGAAACTCTGGTCCGCGTCCGCTCTCGTCGCCTTGTGAAATTGATCTCGCTCGCCGGCGTGGTCAGCCAGTACGCAACGGGTTTATCGTTCGCATCGATCTCAACACTCATGATCACGCGGTTGCCGCCGTGCAAAGTGTCGTTGTAGGTCTCATCGAGATAGTCGACATTGATGAACTTGAGAGCAAAACCGAAAGGATTATCGGCCGCGACCTTTTGCACCAGCACTTCGCCATCACGAGCGAGATGCTGGACGAATAGACGCTGGCAGGCAAGCCAGTCGAGCTTTCCGGTGACCGAGCAATTCTCGGCAAAGGTCCATTCCCAGAACGACCGCTCGACCTTTTTATTGAGTTCGGTATTGAGGCTCCCGTCGGTCAGTTCGGCCTGGCATTGCAGCTGAATTCCCTGCGGGCCAATGATATTCGAGCGGCACATGCCGAGGAACTTGCGGAAATGCGGTGCATCGTTCGCCATTTGACGGGCACGGGCACGTAGGCGGGCAACATCGCGATAGAGACTGTGATTTGCGGAGACGGGCCGTGTCGTCCAGTCGGCATTCTGCCGGTTGACACGGGCCGCGGCGTACTCGCGTCGGTGCTTTTTGGCACTCTTTTGACGGTCACGCTCGGCGATCACGTCGCCCATCGGCGGTATATATAATTCGTCTGATAGCTTGATCATTGGTCCCACATCCTTATTCCGACCGGCCGCCCGAATTTTCCGGTGTTTTTCAGCCGTTCGGCTGCAATTTCGCGGGCGACGATCGCTGCATAATACTTTCGCTGGCTCAAAACCTCAGATCGCGAACCGCGTTTGACGTGTGTCGATCCGGCGGGCGTCGAGATCTCGTATTCGACCACGTCGGCCGATCCGGCCCGAAGCAAAGCAGCATCGAGAGAATCGAGCATAACCTTTGCCGGCGAACGCATATCGATGTCGGCCGTCTCGCCCGATGTGAACCCGCGAAGCACCCGAACGCGGCCGGTCAGGATCGGGAACGTGTTGTCGGTGTCGGCTTTTTCGGTGACCCAGGCCTGCCACTGATAACTGCCGATCGTGAGCGTGACAGTGTCGGTGCCATCGATCCCGATCTCGAAGGAATCGCCGTCGGCTGTTGCCGCAACATCGATCCCGGGCCCTGCCCCGCGAAACCGGTACTCAAGATCCCAGGCGGACGCCGGATAGTCGCACAATTGCTTGGTCCATTCGCTTTTCTGGCCCTGTGTGATCGATGTCGGTTCTGTTTCTCTCATGGCTTATAACCTGTGAACGGATTATTTTTGACCCGAATTCCTGCTTTTCTCGGGAACTGCTTGACGTTGTTTGGCGAAGGCGTAGGCGGTGCCGGAGTCGGATCGTCGTCGATCTCGACCGGTTCGCGATCGGCAGCCTCAGCATGCTGCAGCCGCCGTTTTGCGATCGCGTCATAATTCGGATTGAGGATCGATCTTGCGGCCGATGCGTACACGCGGACATCGAGGGCCTCATTTCGCACGTTCGGGCCGACCTTTTCATAGACGCGATAGGTACGGCCGCCGCGGGTATGCGTGACCATTCGTTCTGACGCCAGCTGTTTCATGTGAGCGTCTTCGTTGTACGGCTGGCGATCCGGAAAATGGCAGTAGGCGGGGCCCGCCTTCGTAACTTTTAACGCGGCGAAGATCTCGTCTTTTGCGGCATTGGTACCGATCGGGAAGAGATGCACTTTCGGGTTTTTGCCAGACAGCGTCGGCTTTGATACCAGCGGTTTGAACGGGTCCGACATGCCCTTGACCGCAAACCAACGCTTGCGGGCGAATTTTTTGCAGAACCGGTAAACGATCGTCGTCAGATAGCCTGAATCGATGCCGGCACACTGGACGCGGAAAACCTGAGAGCCCTTGCCGGTAAACGATGTCATCAGGTAAACGGCGAGATCGTCCCAAACGCTCGACAGCGGTTCAATATCGACCTCGCTTGTCTCGTCGTCGACGGCTGTTTCGATGCCGGGCGAACCATAGAACGTTCTGTAATCGATCGACCATGACTCCTGGTCTTTGCCCCAGCCGACGATCTCGCATTCGATACGGTCCTTCTGAACGTCGATGCCGGCCGTTAATACCAACACACCATCGGGAACCGCGACCGGATAGGCTTCGAGTTTCCATGTAAGGTCCTCATATTCGATCCGCTCGACCGGTTTCCACGGTTCGCCGAGAATAAGGTTTGTAAATACCTCGAGCTTTTGCTGCGACGTCTTTGCCTCAAGGAATTCGGTCGCGATCTTTCCCCAGCTGACAAAGGGCGAATAAAGCTGGTTGATCTTGAACGAAGCGTTGCCGTTGAACGGCTTTGACGCCCGCCAGTAGCCTTTCGTAAGCATGTCTTCGCGGTCGAATTCCTCGATCATCGCCTGGCAGTGCTCGCAAAGGTAATATGGCGATTCGGGTGTTTCAGGGTCCCATTTAAGGCCATAGGCGACGTCCTTTCCGCCGAATTTAAGCGTCTGAAATTCGTCACAGTGCGGGCACGGGACGTAATATTCACGCTGATCACCGCGTTCGTAATCGTGAGAGATGTCGCCGCATGTCTCACCTTCCATCGTGCAATCGCATCGTCGCGGCGTCGAGATGAACACACACAGCTCTTCGCCCTCATAGGTCGTCTGCCGGCCCTGACCGAGCTTGACTGCCTCACCCTCTTTTGTCGGTTTATATGCGGCTTTTTCGTCAAAGATGATGATCTGTGCCGGCCGTGACGAGAGTGCCGCCGGCGACGTTGCCCAGACGATAAAGAGGCCGCCGCCAGGAAAGCCTTTGTATTTCTGGTTGTTCTCTTCGGGCTTTTTTGAGACCAGGCGGCTCAGCTCGGGCGTAACGCGAACCATTGAATCAAAGCTTTCCTGCGTCCAGGCGGTGGCTTTATCCTCAATTTCGGCACAATAGATGATCTCGGTCGGGTTTTGGTGAATTCGCTTGCCGATGATGTTATTTGCGATCTCGCTGCCGCCCCACTGGACCGGTTTCTGCACGACGATCTCGCGAACGAATGGATCATCGGCCGCGGCCATCACTTCGGTCAATGCCGGGTTCGTTTCATTCGACCAGCGGCCTTTTCGGGCTCCGCGATCGACCACGCGGTAGGTCTCGGCCCATTCAGGCGTTGCCATCTCATGCGGGATCGCGAGCTCGATGCCCGTTTTGACGGCCTGTCTCGCTGTATTCGAATAGCCCATCAGTCGTTTCTGGCAATACTGGCGTTTGCCCAAAAGATCGCCGTTTCAAGCTGAGTAAAGGCAACGCTTTTTTCTCGCGATTCGGGACAAAAATCGTTGATCATCTCGGCCAACTCTTTCGCTTTGTCGCGAAGTGCCTGATACCTCTCCGGCTGGCCTTCCTTTGGCGGGTGATAAATGAAGTTATTGTCGATCTGTTCCTGTGTCATAAATACCTCTCAAAATTCTCACGAAGGCCTTTCATGATCCGCTCGGTGTCGGCACTCAGGATCTTTTTTACCTCGATCTGGTTCTTTGCCCGGGCCAGTTTCTGGCCGATGCGTTTCGGCTGCCTGATCTTGAATTCCTGATAAAGCGTGACGACGATCTTCTGAACCATTTCGACAGCCTCGGCAATTTCTACCAGCTCGCCGCGTTCTCTGGCGAGCTTCATTTCAGCAAGCTGAGCCATCGCCCGCATCTGCCGGATCTTTGTCGCAGATCCGGTGTCCTTTGCCGACTTGAGAGCGAATTCCATCTCACTGTCGAACAAATACAGCTGATTCTTTGCCGTCGATGACGGGTCGGGCTGATAACCGAGATCGTTGAGACGTCCGCTGACCGTCGCCCGGTTAAGCTTTAGCCGCCGGGCGATCTCGCTGATCGAGATCGGTTCGACTTGCGGTTTTTCAGTTTTTTTGGCCGCTGATACGCTCATTTCATCGTCGCCAACGCGTTTCTGATACCGGCATCGAGGTTTTTTGCCAGCCGACGCTTTACCACCTTGCCGATCGGCTCGTAAAACGTGCTCTGTTTCTTGATCTTTGCCTGCGGTTCGAGGTTAAAAAGGGCCACTATCATGCTTCTTTTGCCCCTGAATTTCCGCTGAAACAGCACGTCGCCGCGGCTGGTATGGATGATAAATGTCCGTTTTCCGCGTAAAGCTGCCGGCCTTTGGGCCTTCGGGATGATCAGACGCTTGTTTCGGCGGACGTTCTCGGTCGGAATAGCCAGTCTGTGGCCGCTCGGACGCTTTAGCCCGCCCTCTTCGTGCAGCAAGAGCCAGTCTGCGTTCGTCCTTACTTCGGCCGTCAGGTCGTCACGCTTTGCCGGTTTGATCTTGATCCCGAATTTGTTCGACGGGCTGGACCATGACCCGCGAAGCGTGAATGTGCCTTTAAGCGAGCCGAGAACCGCCGATTGACCCTCTTTTGCCGTCTTGGTGAGACCGGTGGCCAGGCCGAAGTTGATATTCCGCACGATCTTGTCAGCCGACGGCGGCCTCTGAGTCACTTTTGCTGAAAGATCGATCATTTATTGGCTGTTTTTGATGTCCTGGATCATCCGTTTGATCTCTTCGTTCTGCTGCCGAAGGTACTCGATCGACTGCTGATCGGTCTTGTGATACGCCTCATACAGCTCTCGGGTCAGCATTTCCTTGGCATTTTGTTTGTTTTGTTCGCGATCCTGCTGCATTTGCTGTTTCATGTCGCGGATCGCTGCTGAATTGTTCTCGACCGTGGTCGCATTCGTTGTCATTTCGATCCGCTGTGACCACGCATAACCGCCAACGACGAGACAGATCGTTAAAGCAAGCTGTACCGCTCCGCGAGCTTTTTCGAGGCCGGCTAAAATGCGATGCAAGGCCGTGGGCTTTTCAGCGAGTTCCATGGTTTTACCTCGTCAGTAGAAGGCAGACGTCGCTGCCCTTTGGAATAAATACTTCTGGTGTCAGCTCGAGACCTGCTGGAGCGGTCAGTCGAACTGGCGTCAAAATGGCAGTATCGCCGGACGGAATGGCCGGCAGGCCCTCTCCGAGAATAGGGTGCCCTGAGTTCGGCCCGATGTGATACATCGTCGCCGTGTACCGCTCTGAATCCCTATAAAAAAGTATGGAATGCTCGCCCTCATATCGGACAATACGACGCATCATTGCCGGGTCATCGGTCACGATCATGCCCGGATTCGCGGCATCGATCCCCTGCATCATCGTCATCCCCGCGGCGCACAAAAGGCATCGCGTCGGCGACGGATCTTTGTCGTATTCCGATCCCTCGTAGGGCGAACCGGTGCCGTCGACCAGGAAGGCGGACTCGATGCACTTTGACGAACGCGGAAACAGCCAGATCCGGAACCGCGAATGCGGGATATCCGAAACATCGTAGTTATTCGGCGGTGCGGCCGCGATGCGAAACAGGTCGTCGAGACCGGCATCGGCTAACGCGGCCAGCGTGGGATCTATCCTTTCCGCCGACGCGATGACGGCACCTTTCGGCGTCGTCAGTTTGTATTTCTCGGTCACTGTCCCGCGAAATATGCCGTCGCTCGACGTGTCCTTGAGCGGTCCTTTGGTGCATCGAAAGCCGGATGCGGCGACCAAAAGACTGACGAGTAACGAGCAAAGCAGAAATGTTTTACGATTCGACAGTTTCATCAGTGTCCTCTTCGTGACCCTCAGCTCGTAATTGACGAGCATTTTCCTCGACTTCTAACCAAGTTTTAGCCTCGCCTAAAGTCATAGCTTCGCCGACGAGAGCGATCAGCAGATTGATCTTTTTAAGTAACTCTTCCACGTTGTTAGCCTCCTGCCTCGACGATCACGGCCTGCACCGAACCGCCTTTTCCGAACGCCTTGGCCACTACCAGAATGGCCGTTTTCAGCAACTCGATAGTTGCCGCGAAATTACCGCTGACCACCGACGCGAGCTTTAATGACTGCAGCACGGCGATAAACTTCCCGACGACCTCTTGATTGAACGTTGCGAACAATGCCGCGATCGCATCCTTTGGTGCCGTATCGCCATAAGCTGCCTTGGCATTTGCGACGGCCGCATCGAACGCCTGCCCTGCTTTCGCGAGAGCAATAAAGCCGTCAGCGATCCGGTCCTTGTTTTCAAGTGACAAGTAATTCGACCGGTAGAGTTCCCTGGTTAGGTTGATCCCGCTGTTGGCGTAGGTCGCCACCTTCGCCGACGCGTCCTGGGCCTTCTGCAGCGTCTGGCCGGACGGGCAGGCGGTAAGCACAAACATCGAATAGACCAGCAATCCAGCTAGTATTGTTTTCACTCTCTTTCTCCTGTCTCGTCGGTTTTATTGGTCAGTTCAACCTCGACCTTTGACGTGTTCCCGGACGTCCCGCCGATCAGAAAGCCGACGATCACCAACGCGATCCCCGCGGCCGACTGATCCGCCGCAAAACCAAAGGCACCAAGTAAGCTCGCGATATTCGGGACGAGTACCATCCCTGCCGAGATGACCCAGAACAAAAACAGGCAGATCGCGATGCGAAGCCCGTTCGCCTGATACCAGATAGCTGTATCGACCTTTGAGGCCAGAACCTTGACGGTGTACAGTCCGAGACCGATCAAAAATGTGATCGTCATTTGGATCCCGTAGCTAAAGATCAAAGCGTAATCAGTTTGCATAAAAATTCACTCCTATTTCGTATTCACTCTTTTCTCTATCCTTTGCCCTCTCGGGCTGTCATCTATCGCCTCAAGCACGACCTTTGCTAACCAGAACCAACAACAGAGCAGTAAAGCGATGGCCAGGACCGACCCGACCGCGATAAGCCACTGTTTTTCTTCCCTCATCATCCTGGTGGCAAAACATGCCCGGAAGATCCGGCATGTGGGCAGTTTGCGAGCAGGGCCGACGGCTTGGGCCCTGCCGCGTTTTGACCTGGAGTTACGCTTCGTAGACTGCAAGCGGTAACTAAGCCATCAGGCACGCGGTCGTCTTCCGGGCCTCTTTTCAAAATCTTTCCCATACCGATGCGATCCCGCCCGTTTTGTATATCGTCAGGATCGAGGCCGACGGTTTATTCGCAAGGTCCGGCAGCTGTACATGCGGCAAGTCCTTATGCTTCCAGTTTCCACCCCAATCAAGGCCTGAGTTTTTCGCCCACTGACCGATCTTTCCGTAGAGCGAATCCTGCCATGAGATCTCGCGGTCGACCACAAATGCGAGGTCGACCGCGAGGCCGAGATTGTGCCAGCTTTCGCCGCCGCGAGCGTTCGTCACCTTGACTCCTTTTCGCGTTCGACCTTGAGCATAGAGAGCATCCTGCTCGGCGAATGTCCGAAGACCCTGGACGATGCGAAGGGTGAATCCTTCGTCGGCGGCCATATTAACCAGAGCTGTGACCTTTTTCGCGAGCGTCGGGTGGACCAATGAGAGCTTGCCGAGACCTTTCTGGTCGGGAACGGCGATCGTCGGAACAGGCGTTGCCTTTTTTTCGACCACGTTTGAGGTCGGGAACCCGCCGAAACCCTGCCGCCTTGCTGCGTCGATTGTCGCCTCACCGACCATGCCGTCGGCTCGCAGCTGCTGGGCGTTCTGGAAAGATCGCGTGGCCGCTTCGGTGTTCGGGCCGAATACGGCGTCGGCGATCACGTTCCTGTAACCGAGCCGGTTCAGGAACCCCTGCCAGATCGCGACGTTGGTAGATGACTCACCTCGTTTTAAGATCATATTGTTCAGGTTTACGGGCTTCGCTGTTCGCAATGCAAAAAGGCCGGGCGATAAGCACCGCACGACCGGAATTATAGGGATTTGAGGGGTGGCTTAAATCTTAGGGGGGAAAAACTATACTTCTTCGGCGATCGTGAACATAAACGAAGGCCTGCCGTTGCCCGTCGCACGAAGCTGATACGACACGATCTGCTTCTCGGACTCGAGCTCGCGGGTCAATTCGTGAACGTCATCGCGGCTGAACTTGGTTTCATTCACCATGTCACCGATCGTCGACGCACCGAGCCCGATGCACCGAAGGATCACATCCTTTTTCTGCTGCCGCGTGTAGCCGTACCGATGGCGGATCGATTTGACGACCGAGTACAACTCCCGACGCGTGTGAGTGTCCGGTGACTTGGCCGCGATCTCAGCAACCTCGCTGGCATAGTCCAGCCCTTTGCGTCTCTGTCTGTTCGTTAATTCACTCATTGTGGGCAATGACGTTGAAATCAAATATTTTTAATACGTTTCTGATATATCATGCCGAGAGAAAAAGTAACATAGGCAACATATGTTGTCAATAGTAAAATATGGAACATACTCTATTATTGAGTGCGAATGTCCGCTATAAACAAGATATGTCGCAGACGGGCGAGAAAAAGACCGAGCAAATTCTTATTAACCTCGACCTGGAAACCTTCAAACTGGTTAACAAGATCGCGGCAAGTGACGACAGGCCAAGAGGCTATGTGGCACGAGAACTAATGATTCGTGGGCTGAATCTTTACCGTCAGGACGGGCTTTTGAAAGACGCTACCGCAAATGGTGAACGAACGGCGAACGAAAACTCAAAACAGCCTTACGGCCGCGTTAAAACTATTGCAACCGACGACCTTTCGGCAAAGAAACGCCGCGTTGATGTTCCGGCCAGGAAACGCAAATGAGATCAAAGCAGCCGAAGTACGAGCTGAGAGAAGTAAATAATTACGGTGAGATCGGGGCCGGCCGGATCATTGCCTTTCCAAAACCCAGCCCGACAAAGGTGCTTGTGCTCGTACCCGAAAATACATCCGACGATGCAATAATCGGAACGCTGACCGTTCGCGGAAAGTCGCTGACCGACGAGGGGATCGTCGACGGCGACCAGCTCGTGATGACCCGCCGCTTTTCACATAAGGATATAAAGCCTGATACGATCTGCTCGGTCTATGTGAGATCTCTGGGCGAGGTGCTGGCAAAAAAGATCGTCAAAAGCCCGGTACCTGGAATGATAATTTTGCGATCGAGCGGCCCGGGCGAAAAAGACATTGTCGTCGAGGCTGACGATATCGAGGTTCAGGGCATTGCGTATTCACTTTTGAGAATGGCCGACAAACACGGCCGCTTCGGCTCGCGTCCCGACGACGGCGACATCCCTTTCTAAGAATGAACACAGAAACTC
>JBDTMQ010000044.1:0-1508 GCA_039934155.1 Acidobacteriota bacterium
ACTCCTCGTGAATGCTTCTCCGGAATTGGAGTCGGCGGCATTTTCGTAAACTGTCAGGAGGGTTCCTTCCGGAACGGCCTGCGTGGAAGTTGTCTTGCCGGAGGGCCATCTCACCGAAAGAGTTTCCCGGCGTGACCTCGCCGAGAATGCGCTGTGTGCCGTCTGCCTCAGAGACCGTAGCGTCGAGCCGACCCTTGACAAGGATGTAAAAGATGCTGCTTTCCCAAGTGTTCTCACGAACTATGTTCTCGCCGGGACCGAACTCGAGAAGCCGCGCGTAGGGGCCGACCTTGTGCCCGCGATAGCTTCGCCCGAATAGAATAATATCCATGTCGAGCTCGTTTCTGAATTCGCCGTTCGGCAGTTTGTCGACGAGTTCGGAAACGATGTCCACATATTGAAATGCCTCAATTAGCTTATCGTGGTTATTTATTTCACGTGGCATTTCTGATATCGGGCAGAGAGGATCGAATTTAGCGCTTCAAATAGAATATGTAGATCATAACCAGTAATGCAGCAAGGACGGCGATAACGATCAACAGTGCCAGGGCGGCCGCCGCAACCCAAAACCAAGCTTTTCGAAACCAGCGCGCCGTTTGATCCGCCTGCCCGGGGCCCAGCTGTTCGATGTGCTCCGGCTGCGGAGCTTTGGCGGCCGTCGGTGCGTCAGCGATCTTCAGCTCAGAAATATCCAGACCCATATCCGACAACAGCTGGTTGTAAACGGTCTTTCCGTACTGAACAGTTCCGGCTGACGCATCGAATTCCGAAACTGCTTTCCGTTCGTCTTCGGCAACGAGCGAACTGCCGCATTCGGAACAAAAGGCCTTGGCCTGATCGACCTTTTCGCCGCATTTCGCACACTGGATCAAATGCATTTACTAATTCTTTTTATGACAGATCGTGCAGTCCTTGGTCGTGGCAAAGCCGGCCTTTTTCTTTAATTCCGGGCGAAGCTGTGCCGCCGCGTCATGACATGTATTGCAATTAATATGATAAGCCAATTCGTTATTAAGATCTTTTGTAGTCGATTTGCCGCCCTCGGTATAGGTCGCTGTCGGCATGGTCTTGTCGTCAGGCACGTTTCCGTCCTGAAAATGGCAGGTCCGGCACTCGTTGACCTTTTGCGAAGATTTCTGCCATGTCTCGAATGTCAACGCGACATCGCGTTCTGACGTGGCGAGCGGCGGCTTGAGCGCCGACTTTGGCTGATCTGTATGATGACACTCGATGCATGCGATGGGCGACTTGCCATCGGTGCTGTAATTTTTGAACGCATGGTTATCGTGGTCGAATTCGGATTCGCCGTATTCCGAAAGGCTGTCTTTGCCAAGCGTAAAATGCTTCGTGATCGTCTTGTCGCCACCTGGTTTCGGCGCAGCATTGGCTGCCGCCAGAGTGCTCGTGTTAGCAGTGTTCGCATTCGAGTTTGCGGGCGGTGTCGGTCCAACTTGAGCCGTTAACAGTGCCGGCGTCAATGACCAGTCATTAACGTAGCCGTAGCCCGC
>JBDTMQ010000045.1:0-4607 GCA_039934155.1 Acidobacteriota bacterium
TTGGGCGCGGAGGCAAGTGTGCACTTGAGTTACGAGATGGTCGCACTTTCCCCGTCGGCCGCTGCCGAACTGGGGTTTGAATTGTCCGAGGCCGACCGCTCGAGATCGTTCGTTGAGATGAGCGGCCGCAAGGGTCTCGGCGTGAAGGCCGATGATCTTATCGACCGGCTCGAACGCGACGCTTTGGCCGAGGTCGAATCGCGTCATCCCGACGTTCCTTCGGCCGAAAGGTCCGCCATCGCTCGTCAGATCGCGGTCGGTGCTCTGCGATATTTCCTTTTGAAATTTACGCGGAACACGGTGATAATTTTCGACTTCAAAGAGGCTCTTTCGTTCGAGGGTGAAACGGGATGTTTTTGTCAATATTCGGCTGTTCGGGCCAACTCGATATTCCGAAAGCTTGAAGTGGGCGGCGAATCTATTGACGCATCTACAAATGCGGCCAGTGACAAGGCCAGGGTCGCTGAGATCTTCTCGGCCGAAGGCGGCAACGAGATCTGGTCGATGCTGCTTCTGGCCCTTCGCCTTGATGAGGTCGTGCGACAAGCGGCAAACCAGCACGAGCCGGCGATACTGGCCAAGTACACCTTTAATCTGACCAAAACATTCAATCTTTTCTACCATCACCACAAGATCCTTCCCGAGGCCGACCCGGTACGACGTGCGGTCCTGCTGTTGGTCGCCGACGCCGTTCGGCGGGCACTAACATCGGCTCTAGGGCTAATGGGTATCGAGATCCCGCCGAGAATGTAATTGACTTTGTTCAAAATAATCTGTTACAAGTGATGTGAATGAAGTTTGCCAAAAAAGAAATTGCTGCGGCGGCGTATTGGCGCAACTACCTCGGGTGGTGGCGTTATCGGGACGCGCGGCTATTTTTTTGAGCAAAGTTTGCGGTTCTCACCGCAGTTTTTAACAAATTACTTTTGCTGAAAAATGCCGCCCTGATCGAACGGGCGGCATTTCTATTTTATGAATGACCCTAACCGATTTTTAGCGGCGGCCGCGTCGGGCGAACTTGTGCCGGTCGTCGATACGATACCGGCCGATCTAATGACGCCGGTGGGCGTTTACCTCAAGCTTTCCGCGGCCGCATCACACTCGTTCCTGCTCGAATCCGTCGCCGGCGGTGAGACCCTCGCCCGTTATTCATTTATTGGCGTATCGCCCGAAATGATCGTCTCTGGCAGCGACAGCGGCGTGACCGTTACCGACGGCGATGGAAGTCGACGGCTCGAAACGCCGATGATCGAGTTTCTTCGCGAACACTTTGCAAATAACCGCATCGGCGACGTTGCCGGTTTACCGACCTTTGCGGGCGGTGCGATCGGGTACATATCGTTCGACTGCGCTGGATGGTTCGAGCCTACTCTTCGCCGACCCGTTGAAAACAACGGCGGCCCCGCCGAATCGATATTTATGTTTTTCCGTTCGATAGTCGCATTCGATCATGCAAAACAGGAAATAAAGATAATTACGTTGGTCAGGCCGTCGAAATGCGACGATACAGACACCCTTTCCCGCAGATACAGTGAGGCCAAGGAGAAAAACCGCAGCGTCAGGGCACATATCGAACGGGGCGAAATACCCATCCCGGAGGTCTCGCAAACCGCCGGACAACACCCGACAACGTCGAATTTTACCCAAAAAGAATTTGAAGACGCGGTTCGCGATGTCAAAGAACGCATCGCCGCGGGTGACTGCTATCAGATCGTGCTGTCACAATGCTTTTCGCGCGCGACGGCCGCGCCGCCGGCGGCGATCTATCGTGCCGTCCGATCGTTAAATCCATCGCCGTATATGTTCCTGCTCCATTTCGGCAGCAGTGCGATCATCGGCGCGTCACCCGAAATGCTCGTCCGATGCCGCGGCAACGATATCGAATACCGGCCGATCGCCGGCACCAGGCCTCGCGGGCAAACACCGTTCGAGGACGCCGGGCTCGCCGCCGACATGCAGGTCGACGCAAAAGAGGTCGCTGAACACGTGATGCTGGTCGATCTCGGCCGCAACGATGTCGGCCGGATCGCCGAATTCGGCAGCGTCTGTGTAAAGAATTTGATGACCGTCGAGAAATATTCGCACGTCCAGCATATGGTTAGTTCGATCACGGGAAAGCTAAAGCTTGGGCTTGATCGATTTGACGCGTTGGCTTCGTGCTTTCCGGCCGGAACGGTCTCGGGTGCGCCAAAGGTGCGTGCGATCGAGATCATTCGCGAGCTCGAGCCTACACCACGGGGCGTTTATGCCGGAGCCGTCGGCTATTTTGATTATGCCGGCAACATGGACACCTGCATCGCCATTAGGACGTTGGTGCTGGAGGACGGTGTCGCCAAAGTTCAGGCGGGTGCCGGCATCGTTGCCGATTCGATTCCCGAAAGTGAGTACATCGAAACGGTAAATAAGGCCGCCGCAATGTTAAGGACGATCGAGATCGCCGAGGAACATGATTGACCAAGATGGCCGGTTTATCAGACATTGCAAGTTTGACCGAACTGTTTCGCGGCGGCGCCGACTTGAAGCCCGAGAACTGCGATGAGTTTCTCGATCTGGTTCGTTCAACGTCTGACGAAGCGGCCCTTGCCGGGATGTTCGCGGCCTGGAACACAAAAGGGATCGCCGAGGATGAGATCTTCGGACTCGCCAGCGCGATGCGTAAGCGTTGCATAAAGGTGACGACCCGGCACGAGAATTTTGTAGATATCGTCGGAACCGGCGGCAGCAGTGTGAAAACCTTTAATGTTTCGACAGCGGCCGCCTTTGTCGCTGCTGGGGCCGGCGTACCGGTCGCCAAACATGGGAATCGAGCCGCGACCAGCGGCACCGGAAGCGCTGATGTGCTGTTCGAACTCGGCGTTACGGCCGCGGCCGACCCGGCAACGGCCGAGAGATGCCTTAACAAGATCGGGATCTGCTTTATGTTCGCGCCGAATTTTCATTCTCTTTCGCCCATTCTGGCGCGTGTCCGTCGGGGATTGGGTTTTCCAACGATATTTAATTGTGTCGGGCCTCTATGCAATCCGGCTGGTGCTCCGTTTCAGTTGATCGGCGTCTGGGATAAAGATCTCGTTCCGAAAATGGCCGGAGCCCTTACCCGGCTTGGTACGCGCCGGTCGTGGATCGTCCACGGCCTGAACGGCCTTGACGAGATATCGCTTAGCGGACCGACGCTTTTCGCGGATGTTTGCGACAGTAGTTTTACGGTCGGCAATGTCGAGTTTCCGCCCGGAGTCGGGCAAGGCGAACAGGCCCGTGCGACCTCTTTTACAACGAAAGAAAGTGCTGATCTGATCCGGCGGATCGTAACCGATCAGCAGCCCGGCAGTGCCGAAGAGGCTACTGTTCTCGTAAATGCCATGGCCGCGATCTTTTTATCGCGGGCCGCGGATGACCTCAGTGCCGCTTACGGAATGGCGGTTGACAGCATTCGGTCTGGAAACGCCGGCGAAAAGCTAGAGCAATTGATCATGGAGTCAGCCAAATGAACAGCACGTTTCTCGACAAGATCGTGTCGGCAAAACGGACCCGGGTTGCGGCGCTAAAAAATAACATTCAGGAGTTGATCCGGTCGGCACGGTCGGTGCGCGATCAAGCCGATCCTCACAGATTTCAGACCGTGCTGTCCGACTTGGATCAAAGCGGTGTCATTGCTGAATTCAAGCGGGCATCGCCCTCAAAAGGCCGGATAGATGCTGCCGCCGATCCGGCTCAGCGAGCAAAACAATACCAGGCTGGCGGTGCATCGGCCATGTCGATACTGACCGAGGAAGACTTTTTCCTAGGATCGCTCGACGATCTCAAGGCCGCACGACAGGCGATCGATATTCCGATACTGAGAAAGGATTTTGTGCTTGATCCGGTCCAGGTTTACGAATCAGCGGCGGCTGGTGCCGACGCCGTTTTGCTGATCGCCGCTATTCTGGATGACGATATGATTTCCACCCTGTTCCGGCTGGCGAATGACGAACTCGGCATGGATGCGATCGTCGAGGTCCATAACCGGCAAGAGCTGGAACGCGCTGAACGCATCAATGCCCGGCTGATCGGCATTAATAACCGCGATCTGAATACCTTCGAGGTATCGCTTGATGTTTCGCGGGATCTTGCCCGACGGTCCAACGGCTCGGCACTTCTGATCGCCGAAAGCGGTCTCAGTTCGGCCGACGAGATCAACGAGCTTCGCGCTCTTGGGTTTTCAGGCTTTCTGATCGGTGAGTCGCTTATGCGGAGCGGCGATCCAGCAGAAGCTCTGAAAAAACTTGTCCGTTCGCGGTCGGACTCGGGCGATCGTGTCCCGGCAAAATTTTCGGAATGACAACGAAAATAAAAATTTGCGGGATCACCGATCCTAATGATGCTCTCGAAGCCGCGTCGCTCGGCGCATATGCCGTGGGTTTCAATTTTTATTCGCGGAGTCCCCGATATATTTCGCCCGGATCTGCCCGGAAGATAGTCGACATGCTGCCGGCTGAGATAGTAAAGATCGGTGTTTTTGTAAATGAAGAGCCTGCGATCATCGCGCAGATCGTCGAAACTGCCGGGCTCGACCAGATCCAGCTTCATGGCGATGAGGACGTGGAATTTATCGAGCGCGTTCGCGATCTAAC
>JBDTMQ010000046.1:0-16560 GCA_039934155.1 Acidobacteriota bacterium
CCAGGGCGTTGCGACCTTGGAGACTTCGCCGAGGAAATAATAGGTATTTCCGCCCAGGTCGTATTTAGCCGCTGCGCTCGTGGGGGTTACGGTCATTCCGCAAACAGGATCGACAAAGGTGCCGGGGACCGGATCCGGTTTCACGCGTCCGATCTGTATCGGCTTTGTATCAGAAGAATTTTCGCTGCTCATATTCCCATTGTTATGTTTCGATCTGCTGTATTTACTGGATAGTAACAGTAACCGCCAAAAATCTTAATCCGCCACTAAATATGGAATCCGCCACCGATTAAAGATCTTTTTAAACAGACGGGTCTCTATCGACCCGACGCCTTATCCGAAAGGGCAACTGCCGCACTTGTGCGGTGGACGCAAAGCCAGGAGTCCGATTTTTGAGGATCGTCCGGCTGCCGAAGTGAGGTTTAATGAAATTCGTCTCTCTAATTGTTCTAACCCTTACAATTTTTGCGGTTTCGGCAGTCGCTCAAAGCGGGCCTAGGACGCTGTCTTTCGTCGCGAGCGCCAGCATCGGCGACGTGCCAAACGACGGTTCGGTCAGATCGCGAACCGTTGAGAGCGAACCGCGCCTGTCGCCGACCGAATTAGCTGAACGAGCCGTTTTTACTTTTATGAATTCCGAACGAGCGTCCCGGGGGCTGCTGCCGCTCGAATGGAGCGATGAGATCGCTGCCGTGGCCCGAATGCATTCACGGAACATGGCTGACAACAATTTCTTCAGTCATCAGGGCCTGGATGGTTTGCTGGTCGACGAAAGGGCCGATCGTTCGGGATTGTCGGGCTGGACGGCTATCGGCGAAAACATCGCCTTTATGAGAGGAATTCCCGATCCGGCCAAAACGGTCGTTGAAAAATGGCTGCAGTCGGCGTCGCACCGAGATAATTTATTGGCTGCCCGCTGGAAGCAGTCAGCCATAGGCGTTGCCATCACGGCTGACGGAACGATTTACTTCACACAAGTTTTTATGACGCGGTAACTGCTGATTTGCCCGTCTCCGTATTGTTCGGGCGTTAGTCTCAAGTCTCAAGTCTCAAGTCTCAGGTTTCAAGTTTCATATCCCAGGCTGCGATTGACAGGCTGCGAATTTCGCGACCCGTTGGCTGCCGTGTAACTTGAAACCTGAGACTTGAGACTTTATTCTTTGCTGATGCCGCTGACTTCACTTTCCTTGCCGTCTTTTGCAAAGATAAACCTTGGGCTTAAGGTGCTCGGCAAACGCGGCGACGGATATCACGATATTTGTACCGTTTTTCAGACGATCTCGCTTTATGACACTCTTGACTTTGTGCTTTCGGATGAGCTGACGCTTTCCTGCAATCGCTCGGGAATTCCGACCGACGGGCGAAATCTTATCCTAAAAGCCGCGACTGAACTTCTTGCCATCTCCGGTACAACCCTTGGTGCGGAGATCAATCTTACAAAGCGCATACCGTCGCCCGGCGGGTTAGGCGGCGGGTCGTCAAATGCGGCCGTGGCGTTGATCGGTTTATCACGGCTGTGGGACCTTCGAATTAACTTGCCTGACATGGGGACGGTCGCAGCGAAGCTTGGGTCGGACGTACCATTTTTTCTCCGAGGCGGCACGGCCCTCGGTACCGGACGCGGAACGGAGATCGAACCTCTTTCAGGCGTTTCGGCACCGAATATCCTGCTTATATGCCCGAACATCAACGTCTCGACCACCGAAGCATTTGCCGGTCTTGACGCCCGAAACTTGACAACCGAAGACTCGAATCGTATTCTTCAAATTTGTCGTTTTAAGGCTAAAACGCATGATTTTCGTGTTGCTGACCTTGAAAATGACTTTGAACAGAGCGTATTCCGGCGCTTTCCTGAAATTGAAAGGGCGAAACAGACCTTGATCGAGCTTGGTGCCCAGGCAACAATGATGAGCGGCAGCGGCGCCAGCGTTTACGGAATTTTTGACAAAGAAGAGACACGGCAAACAGCACTGAAAGCCCTTGACAATGAGATCAACTGGCGAAAGTTTGCCGTAGCGACCCTTTCACGGGATCAATACGAGGCTGCACTTTTTTAGTGTGCGATCGTATTGGCAGTTAGCCGCGGTGGATCATTTTGCCGCCTCCCGGGTTCGCTTCCGATCAGTTTCTGAAATATGTGTTTGGGGCGTAGCCAAGTGGTAAGGCACCGGTCTTTGGATCCGGCATTCGTAGGTTCGAATCCTCCCGCCCCAGCCATTTCTGAATGAGCGGGCGGACCATTATTGGGGCGACCCGCTTTTTTGATCGTAATCATTGATCCCGCTGAATGTGAGCTATTGAGACTTTTTCATGAGTGTTACGGGCAACATTAAGATCTTTTCCGGCAATGCGCATCCGGAACTTGCCGAGGAGATCTGCGGTCACCTGGTGTGCGATATGGGAAAGGCCAGCACCGGAAGGTTTTCAGATGGGGAATTCAATTTCCAGATCAGCGAAAACGTCCGCGGCGGCGATGTCTTTATCGTTCAGCCGACCTGCCCGCCTACCGATCAGAATCTAATGGAGCTTCTGATAATGATCGATACATTCACCCGGGCGTCGGCCGAACGTGTAACTGCGGTAATGCCGTATTTTGGATACGCCCGATCGGATAAGAAAGACCGGCCGCGTGTGCCGATCGCCGCTAAACTGGTGGCAAATTTGATAACCACTGCAGGTGCCGATCGGATACTGACGATCGACCTGCATGCATCACAGATCCAGGGTTTTTTTGATATTCCAGTAGATCACCTGTTTGCGGCACCGATCGTTGTTGATTATTTTAATAACAATCCGATAGACAATCTGATTGTCGTCGCGCCGGACACGGGCGGTGCTGAACGTGCAAGGGCTTATGCAAAACGGCTGAATGCGGGCCTCGCTCTCTGCGACAAACGGCGGGAACGCGCCAACGAAGCCGACGTGATGAACATTGTCGGCGATGTTGCTGGTAAGAATTGTTTGATTGTGGACGATATGTGTGATACCGGCGGTACGATCTGCAAAGTTGCAGAAGCGCTGCACAAGGCCGGTGCGAATGAAATATTCGCGTGTTTCACTCATGCGGTTCTATCCGGCAAGGCGGTTGAAAACATTGCGGGCTCGTATCTAAAAAAGGTGATCGTTACCAACACTCTGCCTGTTTTAAAGAATGGTAAGCCGCTTCTCGACGGCGGAAAGATCGAGATCTTAAGTGTCGGCAGACTGCTCGCATCGGCGATAAAGTCGATCCATGACGAGACAAGTGTTTCGTCGTTGTTTATATGATCCCGGAACATGTAACCGGCATCATCGAATTTTGAAATTAAGAAATAGGGAATACGGGACCAGATCTTGTAACCCTGGATCGGGAAACATATATGGCTGAAAAAATGGTAGTAAAAGCTGAAAAGCGCGAAGAACGCGGAAAAAATGTCAATCGCCGATTGCGAGCCGAGGGAAAGATCCCTGTGGTCGTTTATGGCGGCGGAAGTGAGAGTTTGGCGGCTGTCGCCGATCTTAAGGATCTGGCCGCGATCCTTCGCACGGATTCCGGCGTGAATACTGTCTTCTCGCTGGATATCGCGGGTGAAGGCGTTAACGATGTTATCTTTCAGGACCGCCAGATCGATGCGATCAGAGGGCGGCTGATCCACGCGGATCTCAGGCGATTCGCCCGAGGCGAAAAGATCGAAATGACAGTACCGATCCATTTGGTCGGCGAGCCTGAAAGCCTTAAAGAAGAAGGTGCCGTTATGACTCAGGCAATGCGCGAGATCAAGGTACTTTGCGAACCGGCGAAAACCCCGGATTCGATCGTGGTCGACGTGTCGGGATTGACAGCCGAACATGCGGTACATGTTTCCGACCTGAAGGTTGGCGAGGGAATTGAGATCCATGATTCACCCGAGACGGTGGTGGCGTCGATCGTGATCGTTAAGGAAGCCGAGCTCGAACCCCAGATCGAAGAAGGCGCCGAGCCGGAAGTTGCAGGTGGAACTCAGGCCGATAGCGAAGCACCTGCAGAAGGCGAAAGCGGCGAATGATCCTTTTTTTGGGAGGCTGTGGCGACCCGCCCGGTAATATGGGCAATTCGGCTCAGTCGGCTGTTCTCAGAATATGGACGCGTTCTCTGATAATTGGTTGATCGTGGGCCTGGGGAATCCCGGGCCCGATTATAGGGCGACCCGGCATAATATTGGATTTATGCTGATCGATCTGCTTGCGGAACGATCGGGCACGCTGGTGAAGCGGACCGAATGCCGTTCTCTTGTGGGACGCGGAACGCTCGCTGGTGAGGCTGTCGAGCTGGTAAAGCCGGAAACGTTCATGAATCTTAGCGGTGAGGCCGTTACGTGTTTATTAGGAAAGTCGGGACGCTCGGCAAAGAAGTTGATCGTAATATCAGACGATCTGGCCTTGCCATTCGGAACGATCCGACTTAGACCGAAGGGTTCGCACGGCGGTCAAAATGGGCTCAGATCGATCATAGATCTTTTAGGTTCCAGGGAATTTATCAGGCTTAGGATCGGTATCATGCCTGATCATCCGGTAAGAAATTCCAGGAATTTCGTACTGGAAAAATTTTCAAAAGATGAATCAGCCAGGATCGACGCGATCCTTGATTCATCTGAAAGGGCCCTGGAGAGTGTGATCAAAGACGGCATCGAAAAGGCCATGAGTGTCTGGAATTCAGGTCTTAAACTCGAAGAGGCAGAGTAAATATCTGCTGCAAAGCTTTAAGGTCTTAGAAAGTTAACCTTCTTGCTTCGCGACTATTGGAGCGAGGCTCGAAAGCCAAAAGGAGGCAATTAAATTGGCAAACAGAACATACGAAGTAATGTACATTGTCGACCCGGACACCGCCGGCGATAAGATGAAAAAATTAAATGAAGCGGTCGGAAAGTTGATCGAGAAAGAAGGCGGAACCGTCATTCGACTAGAAGAGTTCGGATTGAAAAACCTGGCCTATGAGATCAAAAAGAAATCGGAAGGGTACTATGTGCTTTTTGAGATCGAAGGCACCGGCCAGGAGATCGCCGAGCTCGAACGTCGAATGCGGGTCAATGACATGATCATGCGATATATTACCGTCCGTGTCGACGAAGACCGTAAAAAGGCCGATAAGATCAAAGCAAAACGTGAGAACCGACTTGCCAAACGTGCAAAGTTCCGCGTAACGGAAGAGGCACAACAGTCCGCGCCCGAGGTGGCAGTTTAACTGGAGAGATATATGGCAGACAGAGTAACCGAAACCAACGATAGAGAACGTGAGATAGTCACCGGCGAAGAACAATTCGGCGACAAAATGCCGCGCCGTTATCAGAGACGTCGCCCGCGTACGGTCATCCCGGATTATGTGGACTGGAAAGATGTCGATTATTTGAAGCAATTCATCCCGGAACGTGGAAAGATAATGCCGCGTCGAATCTCCGGTATTTCCGCTAAAGATCAGCGACGCCTGGCGACGGCTATCAAGCGTGCGAGAACGATGGCTCTTTTGCCGTTCGTTTGGGAATAAGGCAGAGAGGTAACCATTATGGCGAATACAACAGTTTTATTACGAGATGATATCGAGGCCTTAGGCGGACGGGGCGAGGTCGTAAAGGTCAGGGCCGGATACGCCCGCAACTATTTACTTCCGCAAGGACTTGCCACACTGGCGACTAAAGGCAACGTCAAGCAGATCGAACAGGAAAGAGCGGCGTTGCTGAAACGGTCGGCGGAAGAAAGATCCACGGCCGAAGCGCAAAAAGAACAGATGGGATCGATCTCGCTGAGCTTTGAGCGAAAAGCGGGCGAAGGCGGGACACTGTTCGGTTCAGTGACGTCGATGGATATTGCCGCGGCGTTACAGGCCAAGGGTTATGAGATCGATCGGCGGAAGATCTCTCTTAAGGATGCGATCAAGGAAACAGGCGACTACACCGTGAACGTGAAACTGCATCGGGAAGTGACATTGCAGGTTCCCGTTTCTGTAAGCGCAGACGGGGGCGAGGCACCGGCCGCTCCAAGCGGAAAGCGCGGAAAGGCCGTCGAGGCCAAGCCCGCGGATGAAACGGATACTGAGGCGGCCGACACAGCGGCAGTCGAAAGCGACGAAGCCTTGTGACCAGACTAGACACTTGTTGGCCGTGGCCGTTCGATATGGCTGCGGCCTTTCTTATTCCGGGCCGGATCAGAAATGCCGATAAGAAAGTTGCTTGATTAAACGAGGCCCCTGAATTAACATCAATAGAGCAGGTATTTCCCTCGAAATCGGGATACCAAAAGCCGCATCGCAAGGCACCGACGATCCGAATGGTTACCGAGATCACTTCAACATCGACGCTTGAGCGTCCGAAAAATATCCAGTATGGCCGAGCAGCCAGCAAAATGGATGTCGGTGACGCATTTTCAGTCTTTGGGAACCCTGACCCGAATTCGAACCGCGTCGTTACCCTGATCGCACCGCCCATTTATTTCTCAAAAAATTCCTACAGTACGCCGCTGACCCTGCCGCTAGGGCTCGCGTATCTGGGGGCCGTACTCGAAAGATCAGGTTACGCTACAAAAATTCTCGACTGCCGGGGCGGGGACGTGGACAACATTCGATTGTCTGATGACGGCCGCTACAAGATCCAGGGAATGGAAGAGAATGCGTCGATCAAACTGATCGATCCGGCGACAGATATTATCGGCATTACCATAATGTTCTCACAGGAATGGCCGCAGGTTCGCGATTATATCACCCGGGTCAGAGATGCGTTCCCGGAAGCTACGATAATCGTGGGCGGTGAGCACCCTACGGCGATGCCCGAATATACGCTTCGGGATTGTCCAGCAATCGACCTTCTCGTTCGTGGCGAAGGGGAACTGACCTTGCTCGAGGTCGTTCATCGGTTACGGAGCGGGAGATCGATCGAGGGCGTAAGCAGCGTCGCTTACCTGGGCGACAACGATACACTCGAAACGCCGCTGTCAGCGCGAATGGCCGATATCAAATCGATGCCACGGCCGGCATGGCACATGATCGATATCGAGCCATATTTTCAGCCGAATTTTACGATGGGCATTAGCCACGGACGCAATATCGCGATGCTGGCTACGCGCGGATGTCCGTACCAATGTACTTTTTGTTCGAGTCCGTCAATGTGGACCACGCGGTACGTAATGCGGCCCGTGACCGACGTTGTTGATGAGATCGAGGCTCAGATCGCCGAATATAACGTGAACAGCATCGATTTTTACGATCTGACGGCGATCGTGAAACGCGAATGGATACTTGATTTTATAGCCGAGATCGAACGCCGCGATCTTAAATTCACATGGCAGCTGCCGTCCGGCACCCGCTCGGAAAGCCTTGATGAAGACGTTATCAAAGGCCTGGCCCGAACGGGCTGCGAATTTCTTGTCTATGCACCCGAGAGCGGATCAAAGCGCACGCTTGAGATGATCAAAAAGCGGGTCAATCTCGACAATCTGCAAAAATCGATCTCGATCGCAGTAAAGCACGGAATAATCACAAAAGTGAACTTTATTATCGGCTTTCCGTTCGAGAAGCGGAAAGACATGTTTGATACGGTCTTTTTCGCATGGAAGCTTTCCTTAATGAAGATCGACGACTGCAACATCTCGAGCTTTTCGCCCTATCCGGGTTCCGAACTCTTTAAAGAACTGGACAAAGAAGGAGCGTTCGGAAAGATCGACGATGATTATTTCTCGGTGCTGATGACACAGTTCGATTTTACCGTTACCCGAACGTTCAATAAATATGTCAGTTCGTGGGAGATAATGATGCTCCGCGTCATCGGGATGGCCGGATTTTACGGTCTCAGTTATCTTCGCTCACCGGGCAATCTTTTGCGTCTTGCCAAAAGTCTTTTTCAAAAACATTTTCAGCCGCGAAGCATGTTCGAGCAGCGGATCTTCGATTCGGTTGCTCGCAAGCGTCAAAAAAAGGCCGCCACTGCCGCAGCTGCTCGCTAAAATCTACAGATCGATGTTGCTGCAGCCGCATTCATTATTCGAATGCGGCTTGTTATTTTTGCAGATTCTCAAAGGTTCGATCTCAAACGGAAAAAAGTTCGATCTGAAAATCGACATGGTGAATGAATCGTCCTAAAATAATCAAATCCAAATAGACCGATCCTGAACCTCGTAGAATCAAAATGGCATCCTTTCCAGAAGCGCGTAGAGAGCAGTATTTAGAACGGCCGCTGCCGAGCAACGAAGAAAGTGAGCGCGCGATCTTAGGGGCGATCTTGCTCGATAATTCCCTGATCTCACAAGCCGTCGAACACCTAAAGCCGGAGGACTTTTACGGTCCACTTCACCGCCGTATCTACAAGGCGATGATCGCGTTGTTTGAGTCGTCGAAGCATATCGATCCGATCCTGATCTCAGAGGAATTGAAGAAGGACGGGCCCATAGAGAATATCGGCGGCGTCTCGGTGATAACAAACCTCACTTATGGTTTGCCCCACTTTTCGGATCTGACCGATTACATTAAGGTCGTTCGCGACAAGTCGATAATGAGATCGCTTGTTCGAACCTGTAACGAAATAACCAGTGAGGCGCTCGAGGAAGAAGAAGAGGCCGTAGTCGTCCTCGACCACGCTGAACAGATGATCTTTGCCCTGGCAGAAATGAAAGAACGTCAGGGGTTTTCGCGGATCCAGCCGATCGCCGAATCAGTTTTCATAAAGATCCAGGAATTTGCACACCGCGAGACCCATGCCTTGACAGGCCTTGCCACAGGGTTTAGAGACCTCGATCAGATCACATCCGGTTTTCAGTCGAGCGATCTAATAATCGTCGCCGCCCGACCATCTATGGGTAAGACGGCACTTTGTTTGAATATAGCCCAGCGGGCCGCGGTCAACGAAAACGCGGTAGTCGCCATTTTCTCTCTCGAAATGTCGAAAGAGCAGCTTGTAATGCGTATGCTCAGCTCACAGGCTTCGGTCGACGCACGCAACCTGCGTACGGGAATGCTCTCGAAGGCAGATTGGACGCGGCTGGCCGAATCGATCGGCACCCTAGCCGCGACCGATATCTATATTGACGACACACCGGGAATTTCCGTGCTGGAAATGCGCGCAAAACTGCGTAGACTGGCGGCGGAACGTAAAAAACTTGACCTGATCATGGTCGACTATCTTCAGCTTATGGGCGGTTCACGGCGTAATGAGAACCGACAGCAGGAAGTGTCACAGATCTCGCGCGATCTAAAGTCATTAGCGAAAGAATTCGGAGTGCCGGTACTGGCCCTTTCACAACTTTCCCGGGCGCCTGAGGCCAGAAATCCGCCGCGTCCAATGATGTCCGACCTACGCGAATCCGGCAGTATTGAACAGGATGCGGACGTGGTCGCCTTTATTTATCGGCAGGATTATTATGCAAAGACGCCGGACGAGATCCCTGAAGACGAAAAGAATATCGCGGAATTGATCATTGCTAAGCAGCGCAACGGGCCGACCGATACCATCAAACTGGCTTTTCTCAAGCAGTTTACCCGCTTCGAGGACTTGTACGACGGGGGTTATAAAGGATAGCAGGCTGGCAATATCGCAAACTTAGGCCAACGGGAGACATTTATGGAAATTGATCCGCGATATCCGATAGGTAAATTCGAGCCGAACAATTGCCCAAGCCGCGAAGAATGTATTCAAACCATTGCAGAACTTTCGGCTGCGGTACGTCATGCGGTGATCGGCCTTGACGAAAATCAATTGAATACGCCGTACCGCGACGGCGGCTGGACCCTGAAACAGACCGTTCACCACATCGCCGACAGCCATATCAACTCGTTTTGTCGTTTCAAACTTGCGTTGACCGAGGATGAACCGCCGACCATTAGTCCATATTACGAGGATCGGTGGGCAGAACTATCGGACAGCTCGCTTCCGATCGACGCGTCCTTAAAAATAATCGATGGCGTGCATGAACGTTGGACAAACCTTCTAAATTCAATGGATGGCAGTGATTTTTCGCGGGAATTTGTACACCCCGAGACAGGAAGATGGACGCTTGAAAAGGTCTTGGCTCTGTACGCATGGCACAGCCGTCACCACACGGCCCACATAATACGTCTACGCGAGGCAAAGGGTGGTAGACGACCAGTCTTCGATTATGGCGGGATCTGAACTGCAGGAACGCTTGATATCTCTGGACGTATTTCGGGGAATGACCATCGCCGGAATGGTGCTGGTGAATAATCCGGGAACGTGGTCGGCGATCTATTCGCCGCTTGAGCACGCCGCATGGCACGGCATCACGCCGACCGATTACATTTTTCCGTTCTTTCTCTTTATCGTCGGCGTCGCCATTCCGATAGCTCTCGGCAAACGCATTGCGGCGGGGATTACCCGGGACACGTATTTAAGAATCGTCGTCCGTGCGGCAACTATCTTTGTCGTCGGACTGCTCTTGTCTGCGATCCCGTTTTTCGATTTTGCCAAAACCGGGATCCCATATGCGATCAAACTCGCGGTCGTTTTTGGCTACTGCACCGCACTGTTTCTATACCTGTGGGGCAAGGTTACGCCGGCACTTATTGTTGCGGCCGTATCAGCAGCGGCAGTCGCGGTGTTTTGGCTGGCCGGTTATGTAGTGGTTCCTTATAACATTGGTACAATGCGGATCCCGGGCGTCTTGCAGCGAATTGCCGTCTGTTATTTGATCACCTCAATTATTTACGTCAATACGAGTTGGAAACAGCAGACAGCTATTGGCTTCGCTTTACTGTTACTGTATTGGCTCATAATGGTGTGTGTGCCCGTGCCGGGTTGCGAGGTGACCACGATCGACGATAAGGCGTGCAATTTCGCGGCCTATTTCGACCGAATGATACTGACCGAAAGTCATATGTGGCGGTCGTCAAAGGTATTTGACCCCGAAGGTCTGCTTTCGACGATCCCGGCCATTGTGACAACGCTGTCGGGTGTTCTTACAGGCACATGGTTACGGTCTAAGGGCAGATCAGAAGAGAACGTGCAGGAACCAGAAGTTACCGATCTGATGTCGCGTATATCGGCGATGAACAAGGCGGGCGGCATCTTTTTCGCGGGCACGGCCCTGCTCGCTGTCGGCTGGAGTTGGAGTCTGCTCTTTCCCCTCAACAAGTCACTGTGGACAAGTTCGTACGTGCTTTACACTTCCGGCCTTGCACTTTTGACCCTGGGTTTTTGCTATTGGCTGATCGATATTAAAGGCTATCGTGCCTGGGCAAGACCATTTGTTGTGTTTGGCGTAAATGCTTTGGCGCTATTCGTATTCTCGGGAATGATGGCTCGCGTCATGGGCATGATCCGATTCGCTGGTTCGGACGGAAAAGAGACTTCACTTCAGGGCTGGATCTTCAACACCTTCTTTTTGTCGTGGGCTGCGCCGATAAACGCTTCGCTGGCATATGCGACCTGCTTCATCTTACTATGGCTGGGACTGATGTGGATATTGTACAGCCGGCGCATCTATATAAAGGTCTAAATGCGTTCAGCCGTTCTGTGTGTTTCCCAGAGAAACTCAGCTGTTCCGGCCAGCTAATAAATTAGGTTAAAACTCAGCATTTGCCGCCGAAACTACTTTTTCAGCTGCGTCCGACATTCCTTCAGCAGGGATGATGCCGATATCCGAGTCACGAAGCACGCGGCGGCCTTCTTCGACATTGGTCCCCTCAAGTCTGGCGACGATCGGGATCGAAACGCCGAGGTTTTTTGCCGATGCCACGACCCCATTCGCAACCATATCGCACCGGACGATCCCGCCAAATATATTGATCAGAACAGCCTTAACATTTTGATCTGCCAACAGGATCTTGAATGCCTGTTCGACGCGTTCCTGTGATGCACCGCCGCCGACATCTAAAAAATTGGCCGGCTCGCCGCCGTGCAGCTTGATGATATCCATCGTTGCCATCGCAAGGCCGGCACCGTTCACCATGCATCCGATATTTCCGTCCAACTTAATATAGTTTAGATCGAATTTCGACGCTTCGATCTCGAGTGGCTCTTCTTCGTCGAGATCGCGTAAAGCCGCGTAGTCTTTATGGCGGTACAACGCGTTGTCATCAAAGTTGACTTTTGCGTCGAGCGCTATCAACCGGCCGTCCTTTGTTAAAAGGAACGGGTTTATCTCGACCAACGACGCATCCATCTTCTCGTACGCATCGTAGAGAGAGAGCATGAATATTACGGCCTGATTGATAAGCTCGCCCGGAATACCGAGACCGAATGCCAGCTTGCGTGCCTGAAACGGCCGCAAACCGACTGAAGGGTCGATCGTTTCCTTAAGGATCAATTCGGGGGTTTCTTCGGCTACCTTTTCAATGTCCATACCACCGGCTGACGATGCCATGACAACGTTTCGCCCGGTTACACGATCAAGGGTCAAACCAAGATAAAATTCGCGATCGATCGGCAGGCCTTCTTCGATCAAAAGGGTTTTTACCTCACGGCCTTCTGGGCCGGTCTGATGGGTGACTAGGGTCATTCCCAGCATTTGGGAAGCGATCTCTTTTGCCTCGTCCGGTGACTTGGCGAGTTTAACCCCACCGCCTTTTCCGCGGCCGCCGGCGTGTATCTGCGCTTTTACGACAACGATATCGGTTCCGAGTTCTTTTGCGGCGGCTTCTGCCTCTTCCGCGGTTCGGGCAACAATTCCGCGAGGCACCGGAACTCCGTGATCTTTAAGCAGTGCTTTCCCCTGATATTCGTGTATTTTCATATCTTTCTCGAAATTCTATCGCCGCAAAAACTAAAAAGCAAAGGCCACACAAAATGGGGCCTTTGCTTATAAGGTTTTCCCTTGCTCTACATTTTAACGACGAGTTTAAGCATCTTCCATTCGCCGCCGCGCAGAACGTATTCGTATTCAAACTTTACCGGGATGGGTTTGGTCGGAAAATTTCCGTTCAGGACGAGAATGCTGAGGCCCTGTTCCGTCCGGATCGACGGCGAGGGAGAAAAATTGGCATCTGTCGTCGCAGCTTTATTAAGGCTGGGCAGCACCAATCTTTTCTAATCAAGAAAGGTTTTGAAGACGTTCTGCATTTGATCTTTCGTGTAAGTGCTCTGAAAGTCGCTGGACGCCTTGTTGTAGATATCTGTAAAATCCCCGGACTCAACGGCGTCGGCAAAATCAGCCGTCGTTTCTTTTACCATCGACTGAAGCTGCGAAGAAGCCGGCACCTGCCCATCATCGGAATCAGAAAATGGCGTGTCGGTCGACTTATTCGACGTCGTACTTGCAGTGTTGTCGTTTTTACCGATATTGCCGAGATCGAGGTTTTTCCCGCAGGTGCAGCCAAGAGCGACGAGGGCTATCAGGCCGACCGCGACAACGCCGCTCAGGGCGGTGCTTTTCCCGAAGATGAATTGCTTTAAGAGGTTTTTCATGATTAGTCTCCGACTTTGTCTCAGTTTTTTCGCCACGGACCCAGTAGAACTACCCAACTTTCAACGGTACGCTGGTACTCCTGCGGACATCGGACCGCTCGTTCCTTGGGTAAATAACCTTCGCTAACGATATTGGAGTATTTGCCTGTATTTGAACCGTAGATCATACAGAGCGAATTATAGAATCTTTGTTCCTGAAGCAGGTGTTCGTCGGCCAGATTCCGCTGGCCCGATGTGTTTTGCTTCGATTCGATCGCAAAAGCGTCGGCCGCGGCAAATACGGCTTTAACACCTTCGTCACCGAGTTCCTTTAGGTTTACAAATGAAGAAAGCCGGTCAGCCGAGTCCTCTTCATTTCCAGTGACCGGGAGTTTGTACGTATCGATCAATGCATGCCCGATCTCATGAAGAAAGACAAACCTTACGGCGTCGAACATTTTTGAATACGCCTTGTCTTCATTATCGCCCACACTGCGAAATGTCTTGTAAAAATGTTCCATCAGCTCATAGCACATCGTGACCGAATGGTCGTTCGGATCGTAAAACGCATTTACCTGGCTGCAATCCTGTGTGCGAAGCGTTATATCGTGCGGCAGAATCAAGGCCCGATTCAGTTTGTCCGCCGCCTTTTCCAACAGCTTGTCCGTCTTTACCTGGCGGTCGATCTCTTTATATCGTGCCGTGTTTACCTCGAGATGTTCTACCTGAAAATCCCCGTTGTCCTTCTTCTTCGAAGCTGATTCAGAGTTGTCTGCCGCTTTTACGGGCTGTGCGGTGTCCGGGTCAGCGGTCGAGGATCCGGTATCACGATCGGACCGGCAAAAACATCCACACACCAAAACGAGTATGGCCAGCACCAACAAAAGATTTAACTGATTTCGATGCATTGCGAACATTTTGTACGGTTCGACACTTGGCTTATTTCGCGACAACAGCACGCTTTTTAAATGCCAATAAAAGACGCGTGAGAATGAAAATTTTGCAGCAAAAAGGCCGATAAGCGTGAACTTATCAGCCAATATTAAAGACTTCGGCAGAATTTGTCTATTGCGATTCTTCAACAAGTCGCAAAAGCGTACGAACGGCAACGCCAGTCGGGCCTTTGGCCTGGTGCGGGCGCACGGTGTCGTACCATGCAGTGCCAGCAATATCGAGGTGCGCCCATTTTGCCTTGTCGATGAATTCCTGAATAAAGACGGCACCCATGATCGTGCCGGCCTTTCCGCGTGGACCAATATTCTTAACGTCTGCGATATCAGAACGGATCTGTTTGCTGTATTCCTCACTTACAGGCAGCTGCCAAAAATTCTCGCCTACTTCCTGACCAAGGGAAATGATCTGGTTAACGAGGTCTTGGTCGTTGCCCATAATACCGGTATTTTGATCACCCAGGGCGACTATCACTGCACCGGTCAGCGTCGCCATATCGACGATGCTTGTTGCGCCCTGTTTCTCGGCATAAGCAACGGCATCAGCGAGGATAAGCCTGCCTTCAGCATCGGTGTTGAGGATCTCGACCGTCTTGCCATTCATCGCGGTGACGACATCGCTAGGGCGAGTAGCCCGCCCGTCAGGCATATTTTCGACGGCGGCCACGACCCCTAGGACGGGAACTGTCGGCTTAAGCAACGCTATCGCACGCAATGTTCCGATAACGGTCGCTCCGCCTGACATATCGTATTTCATTGCGTCCATACCCTCGGCCGGTTTGATTGAAATGCCGCCGGTATCAAAGGTGATACCTTTGCCGACAAACGCCAAAAGCTCATCCTTTTTGCCCGTTGACCTGGCCGGTTCATATCTTAGAACGATCATTTTGGCAGGCTGTTCGGAACCGGCTGAGACACTCAAAAGAGAGCCCATGCCGAGTTTTTTCATTTTGGTTTCATCCAGGATCTCGCATTTGAGCCCTGTCTCACGAGCCATTTTCTGGGCCCGGTTCGCCATCTCGGTCGGCGTAAGTATGTTCGGCGGCTCGTTGGCCAGATCACGAGTAAAATTGATCGAGTCCCCGATGGCTTCGCCGCGTGCAAGACCGCGCTTCAGATCTGAAGTATTTGCCGCTTCGATATGCAGGATAAACTTATTAACGTATTTATCGCCTTTTTCTTTGGTCTTGTATTTATCGAGTTCGAACTGGCTGGTAACCGCGGCGTAAGCAGCATTTTGTGCAGTGACGATAGGCGATTCAGCCGATCTCGGCGAAAACGCAACGACCGAGCCCTTCTTTTGCCGCAATTGCCGTACAGCCGTGCCGGCAGCGACAGCTACGCCCGGTGCCTTGTATTCTGATCCGTCGCCTACACCCAAAAGCAATATTTTGCCCGCCCGTTTTTTAATGGCATTAGGCAGCCTGAAGAGTGCGGTTTCTCCGATCTCTCCTTTGAACTCGTCTCCCTTGAGTGCCGCCGCGATCTGTCCGCCGGACAACGCATCGAGATCTTTCAATAATCCTGCAGATGCATCCTCGTCTTTAAAAACAGCGACAGCCAAAACGTCGGCCGGCGCTTCTGTAAATTTAGCCGCAATACCTTGAAATTCCATTAATGAACCTCTATCGAAAAAATGGGAAATTACTTCAAAAAGCTTGTAATATCTATAACTTATCTTATCCTTTCTTTCAACTGCTGACGAGTTTCGCGATCGATCGTTTTTCTCATCTCAGTTTCCCGCTTGTCATATAATTTTTTACCTTTTGCGAGCCCGATCTCAAATTTGATGCGTCCGTTCTTCCAATAAATGGCGGTCACTACCAGGGTCATCCCCTTTTGGGTCGTTTCGCGTTCAAGTTTCTCGATCTCTTTCTTATGCATCAACAGCTTACGCGTCCGCATAGGATCGTGATTCTGCTTATTTCCGTGAGAATACGGCGAGATATGAACGTTGTATAGCCAGATCTCGCCATCTTTTACCGATACATAGGAATCCTTTAGCTGAATGCGGCCGGTCATGAGACTTTTTACTTCGGTTCCAAGCAAGACCGCCCCCGCCTCGAATTTTTCGAGGATGTGAAACTCATGATAGGCCTGTCGGTTGTTCAATATCTCTTTTTCGGCGACCATAAAATCATGACCCGACACCACGGCTTAAAAGATGGCCCTATGGCCAAACAATTATTTTGAACGTTGGACGCGTGACAAGCAAGTGAGACCAGCATTCTCGGATTTGACATTTTCACTTTTCGACACGTAGATTATTACTTACG